>NZ_CAJAXH010000038.1 GCF_903946935.1 uncultured Thiodictyon sp. | reverse complement strand
GCGTTCTTCCTGGCCGCGCGTGACGCGGCCCGGGAGAGCGTGCCGTTTGCGATGACCGCCTTCGGCGTCCCCCAGGTCCTGGCGGAATGGTTACTGACGGCCGGCCCCGATGAGGTCGTGGCGCTGGCGACGCTCCCGGTCTGTACCTTTGAGGTCCGGTTGCCCACCCGGGCGATGCAGACCGTCTGCCTGCCGGGCGGCCGGGTTCCCATTGAGACGGATTGCCCGGTGGTGGCGATGCACACGGCGCTGCTGGCCGTCGGAGCCGCCAGTGAGCGCAGTTGATCGCTACACCGCCTTGCAGTTGGCCGTCCGCCTGGTCAGACACGGCGTCAAGCTCTCCATCGTGTATTCCGGCACCGGTGTGGCACGCGAATACCTGCGCAATCTGCACCGCGAGATCCACGGCCGTTCACCGCGCGGGGGACCGCTGGTCACCAGCGTGGGCACCGTCATCAAGACCCGCCCGCAACAGGCCCATGCCTCGCTGTTCGCCGCGTTGTATTTGCGGCTGGATGGGCGTGGGCTCTACCAGGCCGTCAACTACACCGCCTTGCTCGACGCGTTCGAGATGTACCTGGCGCTGATCCCACGACGCAAGCCACCACTCATCGACATCAATCTGGCCTGGGCCACCGCGCGTGACTTGCGCAGCGGCCAGGCTGACTTGCAGCACTGCCCGGACTGCGAGGTGGGGTTTCTCGTCATGCGGGCGGGGAATATCGGTTCAACCTGTCCACCGCGAAGGTCGCCGAGCGCGTGGTCCAGGGCAATCCCGACCTCGACGAGATCACCCAGCGGCCCACCGCGACCTTCGGCGCCAATCTCGCGAACAAGACGGCCGGCGACGCCCGGGATGCCGTGCTCGGGCGCATCGCCCGGCTCGCGGTGGTCTGGTTCTTCTTCCGCTCCGACTGCCCTTACTGCGAAGCGCAAGCCCCGTTGCTGGAGCTGATGTCCCAGCACTACGGCTTCACGGTGCTGCCCATCTCGCTGGATGGCCAGCCACTGCCTAGTGGCGTCTTCCCGAACTTCCGTGCCGATGGCGGCCAGGGCCGCGCACTCGGGGTGCGCTCCACACCGACCATGTTCCTGGTACGCCCCGACCCCGACGGACCCAAGGTCGCACCAGTCGCCCAGGGCCTGCTGTCGCTGGCCCAGTTGCAGGAGCGGTTCGTGACGGCCGCCGTCACGGCGGGCTGGATCACGGAAGCCGACGTCACACCGACCCGGGCGGTGACGACCGATGTGAGCGCCGCCGCGCTCACGCGCTCGGGCGAACTGCCCGACGACCCCGCCGCCCTGGTGGCACGCCTGCGAGCACTCATCCATGACTAAAGCACTCACCATCGCGCCACTCGCCGTCGCCGCCCTGCTGCAGGCCGGCGTCCTGTCCGCGGGAGGCCTGGCGCAGCAGTCGGACCAACTGTTCAATACCATGGTCAACGCCACATCGCCGACGGCCCACCTGGGCCAGCGCCGTGGCGTCTTCGACGGTGGGTCACTCCAGGCCCGCAACCGGATCGTCTCCGAATCCCTGATGCATGTGACCCCGCCGTCGTTCGAGGCCGGCTGCGGTGGCATCGACCTCTATGCCGGCAGTTTCAGCTTCATCAATGCCGACCAGTTCCAGGCGCTGATGCGGGCCATCGCCGCGAATGCCACCGGCTACGCCTTCCAGATGGCCCTGGCCGCCATGTCACCCCAGGCGGCCGAGATCATCTCCAAGCTCCAGGATACGGTG
>NZ_CAJAXH010000037.1 GCF_903946935.1 uncultured Thiodictyon sp. | reverse complement strand
CCGGCACTCCTGTACGCCCTGGCCGTCGCCCGCACCGGCCGGGTCGATGCGCACGGCACCGCCGCGCCCTGGCCCTGGACGGTGATCACCCGCGGACGCCCCCACCACTACCAGGACCGGGCCCATGCCGCACAGGCACTCCTGGCACCCGCCTTTGGGTCAACACAGCGCACCCTGGACGTCGGTCTGACGGGGATCAACATCGCGCGCTTTGGTGATCGCGTCGACGCACCGTCCGACCTGCTGGACCCGGCGACCAACCTGGGGCTCGCCGCCGCCATCCTGGCCGAGGGTCTGCGCACGACCCCGAACGACCCGGCGTTGGCCATCGGCCGCGTCGCTTATCCCGCTGATCCCACCGCGGCACGCGCCTTGGGCCGGCATGTCCTGGCCGTCGCGACGGCCCTGGACGGCGCGCCCAGCGGCGCGGCCGCACCGACGATCCGCTGCGTCGGCAAGCAACCGGCGACGGCGCCACGCCCTCCCGCAGGGCCCGTCCATGCCGCGCCCGCCGACCAGCCGTTCGTCGTCCACCTGATCAAGACGGCAGCCGCACGCCACGGGGTGGACCCCGCCTTTGCGCTGGCCATCGCCAAGAACGAGAGCGGTTTGCGCCAATCGGCCCTGAGCCCGAAAGGGGCGCGCGGGGTCATGCAATTGATGCCGGGCACGGCGTCGCGCTACGGCGCCGACCCACGCGACCTGGGTCAGAACATCGATGCCGGGGTGCGCTATCTGCGCGACCTGGCGGAGCTGTTCGGCGGTGACGCGGCCCTGGTGGCGGCGGCCTATAACGCGGGGGAGCACGCCGTCGTCAAGCACGGCTGGCGCGTTCCTCCCTATCGGGAAACGCAAGCGTATGTGCCGCGGGTACTCGCGACGCGGGAGCAACTGTGGTTTCAACCCTGACGCTGAACGCACCGAACCACGCGGAGACGATCCGGCGGCTCAACACCGCGTTCTTCCTGGCCGCGCGTGACGCGGCCCGGGAGAGCGTGCCGTTTGCGATGACCGCCTTCGGCGTCCCCCAGGTCCTGGCGGAATGGTTACTGACGGCCGGCCCCGATGAGGTCGTAGCGCTGGCGACGCTCCCGGTCTGTACCTTTGAGGTCCGGCTGCCCACCCGGGCGATGCAGACCGTCTGCCTGCCGGGCGGCCGGGTTCCCATTGAGACGGATTGCCCGGTGGTGGCGATGCACACGGCGCTGCTGGCCGTCGGGGCGACCAGTGAGCGCAGTTGATCGCTATACCGCCTTGCAGTTGGCCGTCCGCCTGGTCAGACACGGCGTCAAGCTCTCCATCGTGTATTCCGGCACCGGTGTGGCACGCGAATACCTGCGCAACCTGCACCGCGAGATCCACGGGCGTTCACCGCGCGGCGGACCGCTGGTCACCAGCGTGGGCACCGTCATCAAGACCCGCCCGCAACAGGCCCATGCCTCGCTGTTCGCCGCGTTGTATCTGCGGCTCGATGGGCGTGGGCTCTACCAGGCCGTCAACTACACCGCCTTGCTCGACGCCTTCGAGATGTACCTGGCGCTGATCCCACGGCACAAGCCACCACTCATCGACATCAATCTGGCCTGGGCCACCGCGCGTGACTTGCGCAGCGGCCAGGCCGACTTGCAGCACTGCCCGGACTGCGAGGTGGGGTTTCTCGTCATGCGGGCGGGAAATATCGGTTCAACCTGTCCACTGTGTTCACTGTATGCGCGCGTATAGAGGGTCCCTCATCGGACTTGGTCTGGTCATCGCCGGCGCGGCCAGTGTGGCCAGCGCCGGAATCGATGGGTTTTACGAAGGCAAGTCCCAGGGTTGGTTTTGGTATCGCCAGGATCCGCAGCCGCCCCCACCCGCTGAGCCGGAGCCCCCGCCTCCGACCTCCCCGGCTCCAGCCGTCGTACCACCCCCGGAGGCCGCCGCGGCGCCGCAACCCGCGCCGCTGTCGGCCGCGTGGATGCGGGAGAACCTGGATCGTTACCGGGACCGGGCCATCGATGACCCGACCCCCGAGAACGTCGCGGCCTTCTTTTACCTGCAGCGCGTCGTCCTCGATAAGTCCTCGACCTTCGCAAAGGTCGCCGAGCGCGTGGTCCAGGGCAATCCCGACCTCGACGAGATTACCCAGCGTCCCACCGCGACCTTCGGCGCCAACCTGGCGAACAAGACGGCCGGCGACGCCCGGGATGCCGTGCTCGGGCGCATCGCTCGGATCTCCGTGGTCTGGTTCTTTTTCCGCTCCGACTGCCCTTACTGCGAGGCGCAGGCCCCGTTGTTGGACCTGATGTCCCAGCGCTACGGCTTCGCCGTGCTGCCCATCTCGCTGGACGGGCAGCCATTACCCAGTGGCGTCTTTCCGAACTTCCGTGCCGATGGTGGCCAGGGCCGCGCACTCGGGGTGCGCTCCACGCCGACCATGTTCCTGGTACGCCCCGACCCCGACGGACCGAAGGTCGCGCCGGTCGCCCAGGGCCTGCTGTCGCTGGCCCAGTTGCAGGAACGCTTTGTGACGGCCGCGGTCACGGCTGGCTGGATCACGGAAGCCGACGTCACGCCGACCCGGGCGGTGACGACTGACATGGGCGCCGCGGCGCTCACGCACGCGGGCGAACTGCCCGATGACCCCGCCGCCCTGGTGGCACGCCTGCGAGCACTCATCCATGACTAAAGCACTCACCATCGGGCCACTCGCCGTCGCCGCCCTGCTTCAAGCCGGCGTTTTGCATGCGGGGGGCCTGGCGCAGCAGTCGGACCAACTGTTCAATACCATGGTCAACGCGACGACACCGACGGCCCACATGGGGCAGCGTCGCGGCGTCTTCGACGGCGGGTCATTACAGGCCAGGAACCGCATCGTCTCCGAATCCCTGATGCATGTCACCCCGCCGTCGTTCGAGGCCGGCTGCGGTGGCATCGACCTTTACGCCGGCAGCTTCAGCTTCATCAATGCCGACCAGTTCCAGGCGCTGATGCGGGCCATCGCCGCGAATGCCACCGGCTACGCCTTCCAGATGGCCCTGGCCGCCATGTCACCCCAGGCGGCCGAGATCATCTCCAAGCTCCAGGATACGGTG
>NZ_CAJAXH010000036.1 GCF_903946935.1 uncultured Thiodictyon sp. | reverse complement strand
GGGCACACCGCCGACACCCAAGCTGCCTCCCGCAGAGGTTTGGATCAACCCGCCGGCCGCAGGCTTAACCGAGATCCAAGAGCCTCCCGAGCAACACTAAATTCGACACCCCGGTGTCTCATTTTCATTGACACATTCCGGGCCCTGATCTGAGCAGGCTCGACCAGATCGCATTGCGGTTTACGTCGAACACGACGAGCTCGTGTCCCTTCGCGGGCAGCCGCTGGAAGAGCCGGGTGCCGAGGTCGGCCGCGACCACCGTCGAGTCGATCAGTGACTGGAAGGCCGTCACCGTCGGCAGGCGAGCGAGTGTCCCGCGCGCCTGCGCCCGCGCCAGGCCCGTCTCCAGCGCGCGGGTGAGCCGATCGATCTGCGCCCCGGCATTGACCGGGAAGGAGTTGTATTTGTAGGGGTCATACTCGGGCAGGACATCGAGCCAGGCGGCCTTCGCGAGGCCCGGCAGCGGGGAGAGCAGGGCGGTGACGTTGGCCATCGCCGCCAGTCGCGACAGGCCGATGGCGGGCGAGAACAGCAAGAGCCGCGACGGCATCGCCAGCCCTGGATCGTCCATGGCCCGCAAGGTGTGCAGCAGCGCGAGTGCCCCGCCCATCGAATAGCCGGCGATATAGAGCGGCTTGCCGGGCGCATGCCCGGCGGCATCGCGCAGGGCGATCGCGGTGGCCGCCATCCAGTCCTCCCAGTCGACCCCGCGCAAGGCGCCGGGGATGGTGCCGTGCCCGGGCAGCCGCAGCCACACCACATAGAAACCGCGCGCGTGTAGCTGGCGGCCGACCGCGTCCAGCGAATAGGGTGCGTCCGAGAGACCATGCAACATCACCGCCGCACCGCGCGGTGCGTCCGTCGCAAGCACATGCGTGCGGTTGCCCTGGGTGTCGAGCGCGATGCGGGCCACCAGCGAGCCGGCGCGATAGCGGTCGATCTCACTCGCGTCGGGGGCCGGGGGTGCGGTATAGAGGGTCTGCCGCAGCTCGGTAAAGAGTCGCTCCTCCTGGGCCATGTAGGCGGTCAGGGTTGGCGCCGCCCCGGGGCCGGCCTTGAACTCGTTGGTGAGCCGCACGGTGTGCCAGGGCGCGAGCGCCGGGAGCCGCCACCAGGCCTGGGCCGTGAAGCCGACGATGACGGCGGCGCCGATGGCCGCGAGGAGCAGTAGGGTCTGGATCGCGAGCTTGGTGGTGCGGCGCAGCAGCATGCGGTTAAAGCTCCGCCGCCGCGATCGCCCGCGGTATCAGCCGCCCGTTGGTTGTCGGCACCATCCGTACCACCTGGCGGCTGTGCTCCGGGCCGTAACTCACATGGATGGGCTGGTTGGGGCCATAGAAATAGAGTCGGTCGAAGGGGGTGTTCTCCGCCAGCCAGCGGGCGACCTCGGCCATGTCCTCGTCCTCCACAATGAAGTCCACCGCGGCCCCCAGGCGCGGGCAGATGGGATTGCCCAGGCGGTTGCGTTCGTGGGCGGCGTGCTGGTCGAGCTTGGGGTCGGTGCGCCCGGCGATCTCGCGGGCCAGCTCGGGCGAACAGAAGCCGTAGCTCAGGCGGATCATGCCGAACCAGTCGATGACCGGGTCCAGCACCCGCTCGGCCAGCGCTTGCAGCGCATTCCAGCTCTCCGCTTGGCGGGGGAGGTTGGGCAGGCCGGTGCGCGCCTGGGTCTCGCCGCACGCGATGAGCTTGCGGAAGGTGAGAAAGCGCCCGCAGGCGTCGTCCAGGTCCGGGCAGGTGTCGGGCCGGCGCAGGCGCAGGCCGTCGACCACCCAGCGGTGACGGGCCAGGGTCGAGGCGAAGACCGCCGGGGGCGGGCCAAAGCCGGAGAAATCGAACAGCCCCAAGGCGTCCAGGGCCTCCTCGAAGGCGACCTGTTCCGGGTAGTTGGGGAATTCCTCGTTGATGAAGCGCGACTTGTGGAACAGCCAGGGCGGCGCGAAGGTGTCGCCATACAGATACCAATCGCAGTCCTGATCGCGCAGCCGGACCTTGACCCGTTCGAGCAGGCGCGGCAGGGCGAGCCCCATGAAGTCGTCATAGCGCATCAGGCTCAACTTGCCCGAGCCGATGTGGATCTTCACCAGGTCCGCCTCCCAGGTGTCGCCATAGAGCGCGGCGGCGGCCCCGACATAGACCCGCAGCAAGGGCGGCAACCGCTCCACCAGGCTGGTATGCAACTGGAGCGAGCGGCCCGGGTCCAGCCAGCCCAGCCCTTGTTCGGATGCCTCGCGGCAGGCCTCGGCGATGCCCTGGGTGTCGCGGATGGAGAAGAGCAGGGCGCGCGCCTGGGCCTGGGCGGTGGTGTAGTCGCCGAACAGTGCCTTGATGGCGCGTTGCAGTTCGGGTTCCAATTGGGTGTAGGGGCGCCGCCGCTCGAACAGGTTGAGCCCCAGATAGACCAGGAGGTCGGCGCGGCGTGCCGCCTCGGCCCGCGCCAGCGGCTGCGGGTCCTGGTGGTCGGCGAGGTAGCGCAGGGCCTTGGGCAGCGCGCCGAAGCCCTCGACGAGCGCGGTGAGGTCCGCCGCAGCGACCTCGTCGGCCTCCGGGCGGCGGGCCAGCGTGAGCCATTGGTCCCACAGGCGCTCGAGCGGCTCGCGGTAGGCGGCGTAGCGATCCGGGGTGTCGGCGGCTGGGCGGCGGCTCGGCGGGCGGGGGAGGGCGGTCTGACGCCGGCTGCGGCAACGCCCGGCCAGAAAGCGCTGTTCCGCCTCCTTGTCCCTGAACACATACAGCACGCCGGGGGCGACCGCGATCGGCTCCTCCTCCAGGGCCTCGGCCAGGTAGGCGCGGAACTCGGTCTGGGTGAAATAGCGCTGGAAGGTCTGGCGCTGGGTCAGCACCCCGTCATTGAAGTCGGTGCCCCGCGCGCTGGTCTGGCTGGTGAGCATCACCGAGACCACCAACAGTGTCTGGGTGAGCGACCAGGCGCGGGTCAGTGCCTCCAGGCGCTCCTCCGGGTCCTCGATCACATTGATCACGAAGCCCAGATTGACGATGGACGCCGGCTGGATGGGGTTGTCGGGGGCGTAAAAGGGGTCCCAGCCGGCGGCCGCAATGCCGAGCTCGGTCAAGCCCCGCACGTCGTCACCGCGCCCGCAGCCATAGTCGAACAGGACCGGCCCGCCGTCGCTCGGGGTCTCCAGCAGCCCGTGTCGAGCCAGGGCCTGCACCGGCGCGGAAAAGCCATGGCGCACCAGGGCGGTGAGCTGGCGGGCGGCCTGCCAATGGGCGGCGGGGCCGGGGGCCGGGGCGGCGGGGTCGGCCGCCGCGGCGGTGGACTCGTCGTTCCCCAGCGGCAGCAGTGCGTGTCCCACGACCCGATAGCCGCGCTCCCGCACCAGGTCCAACCACTGGCGCCGGTAGCCGATGCGGGTCGGCTCATCGAAGAGCCCGATCGACTCGCACGCCTGCGTCAGCCCGGCGAAGGTGGCCCGCCGCGGGTCGTCCGCCGCCAGCATCAGCTCCTTGCGGTGCAGGATGGGCGGATTCTGCGAGTCCGTGTAGGCGCGGTAACCGACCGCCCCGGTGGTCAAATCCACCCGCCAACTCGCCTGCAAGGCGGGGAAGGGGTCGTCGAAAAAGCCCGGGTAGTGCAGTAGCGCGATCTGCCGCGCCGCCGTATCGAGGCGCACGACATTGAACGCCTCCCCCCGCCGCACCCCGACCCGCTCCTCCGCCGCGGTCACGATGGTCGCCAGTGCGGCATCCGCCGCGTCCAGGCCACTGATATGCAGGTAGGTCCGTTGGGCCACCGTCTTGCCGGTCATCGATCTGTGCTCGCGAATTCAATGAAGGTCAGCGATCCCGAGGCGGGCGGCACGCCGCCGCCCCGCGGCCCCAACCAGGTTCAGTGCCGATACCTTACTACAACTTCGCCGATTGTCAGCCCACCGCGACCGCATGGACGGTGTCGGCGTGCGCGTCTGCACACTGGATCATGGTGTCGCGCCCATGGAACAATGTCATCAACCCGAGAGCGCCGTGGCCGGCGTGCCCGGCCTGGCATCGCAGCAAAACCCGGAGGTGTGCCATCTGCGGTCGTTTCGTTCAGCACTCAGCCCCGGACCTCTACGCCAGCCAGTTTGAGGTGGATGTACCCTGCGCGGCGAGCCCCCGCTACAACCTGGCGCCGACCCAGCCGGTGCTCGCCGTGCGCCAGACCACGGCCGGCACGCGCGAGCTGTTGCCGCTGCGCTGGGGCCTGGTCCCCGCCTGGTCGGATGGGCCGGACCGCCGCTACAGCATGTTCAACGCCCGCGCCGAGACGCTCCACGCCAAGCCAGCCTACCGCAACGCCTTCAAACACCGGCGTTGCCTGATCCCGGCCGAGGGCTTCTACGAGTGGCAGACCCTGGGCCGCGAAAAAATCCCCTATCTGATCCGGCGCCAGGACGGCCAACCCTTCGGCATGGCCGGTCTGTGGGAGGCCTGGCAGGGCGAGGACGGCGCGCCGCTGCTCTCCTGCACCATCATCGTCACCGACGCCAACCGTCTGATCGCCCCACTGCACGACCGGATGCCGGTCATCCTGGCGCCCGCCGACTACGACGCCTGGCTCGACCCCGGCACGACGGACACCGAGTGCCTGCGCGCGCTACTGCGGCCCGCCGATCCGGGGCCTTGGACCATCGAGGAGGTCTCGCGCAAGGTCAACAGCCCGCGCAACGAGGGGCCGGAGTTGCTGGAGCCGGTGGCGGGGCGGGGGCTCAACGACTCGGACAGGGTTGGCGGAACTGGCTATCCTTAGACCCTGGAACGCCCCCCTGCCCCAACACGGCACCGGGCCTATAGCGCCCCATAACCGCATCATCAGACCGCGGGAGCCATCATGGCCGAGCGACCGGTTTACCCAGCGACCTGGGGGGGTAACCCCTCACCGGAAGTCAATGAGGCGCGCTTTCAAAAATTGTTCGACGAAGCGCATGCGATGGCGATTCAGGGATACTTGCCAGACGGCACCGTCGTCTATTGGAATCACGCCTCGGAGCAGATGTATGGTTATACCGCAGAGGAGGCCCTGGGGGGTAATCTGCTGGACCTGATCATCCCGCAGGACCTGCGCCAGGTCGTGGCGGCAGGGGTCCGCTGGATGTTCGAAAACGGCCGGGGCATTCCGCCCGGGCGCCTGCGGCTGCGCCACCGGGATGGGCACAGGGTGGCGGTGTATTCCAGCCACACCATCGTGACCGTCCCGGGCCAGCCCCCGGTGCTGTTCTGCATGGACGCGGATATGACTGAGCTGGAGCGCGCCGAGTCGGAGTTGCGCATCGCGGCCACCGCCTTCGAGTCCCAGCAGGGCATGATGATTACCGATGCGCAGGGCGTGATACTGCGGGTCAATCAGGCCTTCATTCGCCTCACCGGCTATTCGGCAGAAGAGTCCGTGGGGCAGACACCGCGCCTGATCCAGTCTGGTCGTCATTCTGCCGATTTCTATGGAGCGATGTGGCGGGGCCTGCTCGCAACCGGGCACTGGCAGGGCGAGCTCTGGAACCGGCGCAAGGATGGCGAGGTGTACGCGGTGTGGGTGACGATTTCGGCCGTCGCCGATGATACCGGGCGAGTGACCCACTATGTCGGTACCCAGACCGATATGACCCAGCATAAGGCGGCGGAGGCCAAGATCCTGCACCTCGCCTTCTATGATCCATTGACCCAACTCCCCAACCGGCGGCTGCTGCTCGATCGGCTGGAGCAGGCGGCGGGGTCGAGCCCTCGCAACCAGAGTGCCGGGGCCTTATTGTTCCTCGATCTGGACAATTTTAAGACACTCAACGACACCCTCGGTCACGATATCGGCGATCTGCTGTTGCAGCAGGTAGCGCAGCGGCTGACGGCCTGTATCCGCGAAAAAGATACTGCCGCGCGCCTGGGCGGGGACGAGTTTGTGGTGATGCTGGAAGACTTAAGCCCGCGGCTGGAGGAGGCCGCCAATCGGGCGGAAGTGGTGGGCAACAAGATCCTGGCCGCGCTCAATCAGGTCTACCGCCTCAATGAGCATGAATATGTCGGAAGCGTGAGCCTCGGTATCACGCTGTTCCCCAGCCAGGGCAGCAGTGTCGAGGCACTGATGAAGCAGGCCGATCTGGCGATGTATGGTGCCAAGGCGGCGGGGCGTAATAGCTTGCGCTTCTTCGATCCGCAGATGCAGGAGGCCGTCACCCTGCGGGCCGCGCTGATGAGCGGCCTGCGGGAGGGCTTGAGCAAGCGGGAGTTTCGGCTCTTCTACCAACCCCAGGTGGACAGTGGGGGGCGCCTCAATGGGGCCGAGGCGTTGGTGCGCTGGCAATGCCCGGTGCGCGGCCTGATGTTGCCGGACGAATTTATTCCGCTCGCCGAGGAGACCGGGCTCATTCTGCCCCTGGGGCAGTGGGTCCTGGAGACCGCCTGCCGACAATTGGTCGCCTGGGCGGCGCAGCCGCATAGCGCGCACCTGTCGCTGGCGGTCAATGTCAGTGTCCATCAATTCAACCGGGCCGATTTCGTCGATCAGGTGCTGGAGACCTTAAGGCGCACCGGGGCCAATCCGCGGCGGCTCAAGCTGGAGCTCACCGAGAGTCTGCTGGCGAAGAGCGTCGACGAGGTCGGCGCCAAGATGGCGGCCCTGAAGGCGCATGGACTGGGTTTGGTCCTGGACGATTTCGGCACCGGGTATTCGTCCCTCGCCTACCTGAAGCGCCTGCCGCTGGACCAGTTGAAGATCGACCAGTCGTTCGTGCATGACCTGTTGGTGGACCCCAACAGTGTGGCCATTGCCCAGACCATCATCGCACTCGGTCGGACCATGGGTCTTGGCGTCATCGCCGAAGGTGTGGAAACCGCCGGCCAGCGTGAATTGCTCGCTCGCCTTGGCTGCCACGCCTACCAGGGCTACCTGTTTGGCCGGCCAGTGTCCCCGGAGGCGTTTGAGCAATTGCTCGTCTGCCAATAGCTCAAGGTTTCGTCATTCCGGCCTGGAGCCGGAATCTCGGCCATAGATGGTAGGTCAAATCAGAGCGGTGCGCCTAAGCTTCTAATCGGGCAGTGCCGTTGGTGGTTCGACTGTTCGACTGCTCCACAAGCTCACAGTTGACAGCTCACCACGAACGGCTTAACTTTAATGGCCGTTGGACTGCCCCTGCCCCCGTAGGAGCGGCCCCCAGGCCGCGACGGGTCGCCGCAAGGGTGCGTGGCCGGAGTTATGATCAAGGCCACCGCTTCCACCTAATTTCCTCCTGGAAGGCCAACCAACCGCAACGCCGCTGCTATGAACAACAATTCCGATCCCCTGTTCACCCAGTACGCCGACCTGAATTTCGCGGACGCCAAACCGGTCGCCGCCGTGCCCGCGCTGGCGCAGCTACAGGCTGCACAGGGCGGCAAGTCGCGCATCACCATGCGGGTCGATACCGCGGTCATCGCAGCCTTCAACCTAAAACCGGGAATTGCTCACGCCAAGGCGCCAAGCTCGCCAAGAAATACAATCGGGTAGAACCACTATCCAGATCACCCTCCGGGTGACTGTCGCAGGGCTGATAACGCACTGAAAAGCCTTGGCTAGCTTGGCGCCTTGGCGTGACAACTGCTCTTTCTAGGTTCAAAGACCGGGCCGCCCGCACCGGCGGCAACGACCAGACGCTGATGAATGAGGCATTGCGCCAGTTCGTCGCCGGTCAAACCCTGGCCGATGTGGTGCGCGACACGATCCGCAATGAACTGCGGCATGGCTAGGGCTGTAGGGCGGAGCGCGATGCGGTTCCGTCATGTCCGCAGCTGCATGGCGGATAGTCCTGCGGGCTGGCCAGCGAAATAAGTATGCTGTCACCGGAATTCGTCGCCCTTCAAGTCGACCACCGGGACCCCCGCGCGGCTGGCCGTCAGTAGAAACTCGACGCGGCCCATGCCGCAGAGTCGACCGGCCTTGCCAGAGGAAATACGCCCCTGCTCAAAGAGCTTGAGTGCGATTAGGAAGCGCGCCTCATCGGCAAAATTGTCCGCCAACTCAGCCGGTGAGGGCAATCCCTCTACCGGGAGTTCAATCGTCAACGTGTTCATTTTCTCTGCCTCCTCATGTCGCACTTTGTCGCGCATCGGCTTTGCGTTTCGTATTCAGCGAAATCGGTAGACCGCCCCTGGGACGCGGATCGCCTTGCGGGGATTCGCCCGAAGTGCTGGCCAACGAAATAAGTATACTGTCACCGGAATTCAGATCGATCCGTCCCGTCAGTGCGAGCGGGACCAGCGGGCCGATGCTAATCACCGCAGGTTCCGCCAGCATCAGGCGAACTCTTTCGCCAGGTCTTCGCCCTTCAAGTCGATTACCGGGACCCCCGCGCGGCTGGCCGTCAGCAGAAACTCGACGCGGCCCATGCCGCACAACCGGCCGGCCTTGCCAGAGGAAATGCGCCGCTGCTCGAAGAGCTTGAGTGCGAGCAACAAGTGCGCTTCGTCGGAAAAATTGTCCGACAATTATAGTGGGTTACGGAACCGCTGCCTGTCCATCTGCCGGGCTTAGCGTTGTCGGTGCGGCGAAGAAAATGCCTTTACACTCCCAGCCGTCGGATTTGTTTCCTCGCTGACACCATCGAATAAGATTTGTTTCGTTCGATTGAAAAGGCTTGAGTCTGTCAGGAATGTTTTCCGTATAGGCGAAGCGGTGGTCGCCTTCTATTCCCTTCCGCAGCCGCATCAGGAAGTTATTGAGCAAGCTGCCGCGAAATCTTGCGTCACAAAATACCTGGCTGATATTGAGTGCCGACAGAGCGCTTTCTGAATTACTCATCAGCGCAGCAGCGATTTCCATAAATTCGTCATCTTTCATGTCTTTCCCCGTTATTTTCCTGACCAGCATGGTATAATGATCGATCGCAAATGCCAGTTGCATTAGGTTATTTTGAATGCAATACATGACGCAGGACTTATTCTTTGCAATAGCTGTCGCTCAGTGGATAACATCAAGAAATCTCGCTAGTTGAAAGTTGAGGATTTACCGCGAAGCTATCCACGTAACGTGCAAGGTCGCGATGATGGCGCTTCGCACTGCACAAGCTTTTTGGTGTCCCGTTAAGGGCGTTTTGGCGTTCGTTTTTTTGATCTGTAGAAAATCCAGGCAACGGCAGGGGTGGTACGCGCGTGCTCGTCTTCGGCTTCGGCTTCGGCTTCGGCTTCACGCGAGCGTGTCGCCCTGATCGGTGGAGCACACGTCTCTTCTCTTTGCGACGGGCAGAGGCAGTCTTTATGACCAGTCGCCGCCAGCATCAGAGGTGAATATCCGCAGGCCACAGAAAATACGGCCCAAACTTCCCTGATGACCTGAATTCGCCCCCCGTCGCCTTGCCTTTGGCGGTTAGCTTCAACTCGTCCCCATCCCGCTCAACCAACCCAGCGTGGATCAGCTTGTCGCCGAGTTCCGCGGTCTTGAGCCCGAGCGCCTTGGCGAGTTTGGAGGTGGTGAGCTTGTCGAAGCCGTTCTCCTCCGCGGGCGCGGCGGCCGGTTCGCGGCCCTCGTCCTTCGGGCTATCGACCTTTTCGGCCGCGAGACGGACCTCTTCGCTGACCCGGATCAGGCGCTGCGCCTCTTCGTAGGTCTCGCGGTACAGGTCCGGCTCTTGGTCGCGGTCGACGAAGACGCCCATCTCGTTGTTGTTGACCTGATGATCAGGCGCTCGCGGGTGGCCTTGATCAGCTCCTCCGGAAAATAGTTGGTCGCGCTGGTGTTGAGAAACTTGGCCATGGGTCGGGGTCCTTGCCTCGGGGACTGGGAGCGAGCGGCGGGCGGCTGTTCACCCGCCTGGGTTCTTGCGATGATCCACAAGCTGGCGCTAGTTGTCTGCCGGCTCGTTGAACACAGGGGGCAGGGCAGGGGGGCGTAACCCGACACCCCCGGCCGGCGCCTACATTCTAAGCATCTGTGTGGGCGGAGGGGTTGCCATCCATGGCCTGGATTCCGGCGTCCCGGTCGGGGTCACAAAGCGGCGCGATGGCCGGGTGCGCTAGGGTGCTGGCGCCAGAGGCATGGAATCCATTCCATAGTCTGAAATGGCCATATCCTCGCAACGCTACGTACAGTGTGCGAAGACGGATCTCAGGACGCTGTTTTATAAGGAGCTCGCGCCAATGGCTGGCGACACCGCTTGCTGGCACGCGCTATGCTTCTTTCCTGGCAAGCAACCGAGCCGGCAGGACGCCGCACCACACCGCCCTGAGCCCGCATGAGCCGGCCCCGGGATAGGCGATCGGCGAGACCGGTGTACATCGACACGCGATGCCACCACGAGGCCCGGTAGGTTCGCTGTCAGCGCACAGTATGTGCATTCGTTCCGACGTTCAGAGGGTAAATAAAATGGCAAAAGTCGCCAACTCCACCGATTCCTCCAGCTTGGCCGAAGTCGTTGACCGCATCCTGGACAAGGGCATCGTGATCGATGCGTGGTTGAAGGTCTCCTTGGTCGGTATCGAGCTGCTCGCCGTCGAAGCCCGCGTGGTCATCGCCTCGGTCGAGACCTACCTGAAGTATGCCGAAGCGATCGGCCTCACCGCCCCGGCGGCCGCCCCGGCCTGATCGAGGTTCTGAGCGAGCTTTAATGCTCTAGCAGCCTGTCGGACTTGATGGCGTAACCGATTGATTAAACAGGAAAACGACTTTTTGGCGCAAAAGAGGAAACTCTTTGCATTCAATCGGTTGCATCACTAAGTCCGACAGCCTGCTAGCGGGATGCCGCTCGCTGTCTGTCAGCAGCGGCATCCGATACCGGGTTACGTGGCCACCCGTGCCGCCCCCCGGCAGTAGCGGCGGCGCACGTACTGACCTACACTCCCGGTGCGATTTCGCAACGTGATTATGAGGTACAGATAATGGGCCGTTTTGCTGAAGACATGGGGCGGTTGCGCGACGAGATCGAATCGGAGCGCATCGCCCGCCAAACCCTGATCGCCGACACGCGCCAGGAAGTCAACGACGCTGCGCACGCCTTCATCAGTGACCTTAAGGCCACGGTGGAGACCTTGCAGTCCGATTTCCGTGAGGCCCATGCAGACATGGCTGAGGCCGCGCGGGCCGATCGCACCGCCTTCATCGCCCAGCTCGGCAGCAGTGTCGCCGAGCTCCAGCGCCAGACCGTCACACTGGTCAATGGCCTCGCGCAGGAGCGTAGCGCTGGCCGGCAGGCATGGCGCGGGGCCGCTGTGCCAGCCGCCCGCCCCAAGCCCGCCGCCAAGACCCAGCACAAGACCGCCGGCCAAGCGAAGCCGCCGGCCAAGGGTGCGTTGCGCTCGACCAAGAATGGCTGAGGGCGCACCGCCCGGGCGCTGAGGACTGGCCGAGCCGTCGCGCCGACGAACACGATCCGATTGACCCGCCCGGACCTGCTGAAACTGCGGTGCAGTTGCAGCAGGTCGCGGGCGGGTTCATGCTGCCGCCCTGACTTTGCGGCCGGTCGGTCCAGCTCGCCCTTGCGCACTCAGCGCTTTCGTTTCGCCCCGATTTCTGTATACTTGCTCGTTTCCTGCGGGGCCGGCTCCGCACCGTGTTTTTTCGCGCCCCCTTGCTGAACCGGGCCTGAACGGTATCCATTGGATTTCGTTGCGTGTTCAGGGGGCTATTCGTCTCTAGCTAGGACAGACCATGGTCACGATCCGTTTGACTCGCGGCGGTGCTAAGAAGCACCCTTTCTACCAGATTGTCGTTTCCGACATCCGCTCGCCCCGCGATGGGCGCTACATTGAGCGTATCGGATTCTTCAACCCCACCGCCCGCGGCGGTGAGGTGCCGTTGCGGGTGGACCGCGCCCGCGCGGACCACTGGATCAAGAACGGCGCCCAGCCGACAGACCGCGTCCGCCAGCTCCTGCGTCAGGCCGCCCGCGAGGCCGCCGCGGCGGTCCCGGCGGCAGCCTAGCACACGACGATCAGACACGGCCAGGCACTCGCCCCGGCCGTGCGTCCACTCCTTCATCCGAGCCCAGCGACCATGCCCGATAGTGGCCCCGATGGGCAAAGCCCCGCGGTCAAGCGCCTGGTCCTCGGGCACATTGACGGCGTCTACGGCGTCCGCGGCTGGGTCAAGGTCTTTTCCGAGACCATGCCGCGGGAGGGTATCCTTCGCTATTCGCCCTGGCTGCTCGGCAACTCCGATCAGCCCCGGCGGGTGGCGGAGGGACGGGCGCACAGTAAGGGAGTCGTGGTGCGGCTGGAGGGCTGCGACGATCGCGATCAGGCGCAAGCCCTGGTGGGTCAGGAGATTGCGGTTACCCGCGACCGCCTACCCCCGGCCAAGCCGGACGAGTTTTACTGGATCGACCTGGAGGGGCTCGCCGTCGAGACCCTGGACGGCGTGGCCTTGGGCCATGTCAGCCACCTGTTCTCGACCGGGGCCAACGACGTGCTGGTGGTGGTCGGTGAGCGCGAGCGCCTGCTGCCCTTCACCTGGGACGCGGTGGTCCGCGACGTAGACTTCGACCGGCGCCTGATCCAGGTGGACTGGGACCCGGACTTTTAGTGCCCGGGCTGGTGGTGTCTGACACCGGCGGGTCCGGGCCCCAGCGGATGGCCCCCATGCGGTTCGATGTGGTGACCCTGCTGCCGGACCTGTTCCGGATGTTGCTAGATCAGGGGGTGACCGGTCGCGCCCTGACCCGCGGAATCGCCGCGCTGCACCTGTGGAACCCGCGGGATTACACCCGCGATGTACATCGCACCGTCGATGATCGCCCCTATGGCGGCGGCCCCGGGATGGTGATGAAGGTGGAGCCGCTGCGGGACGCGATCGGTGCGGCCCGTGCCCAGGCCCCCGGCAGTCGGGTGGCCTACCTGTCGCCCCAGGGGCGCCTGCTCGATCAGGCGGCGATGGGCGAGATTGCACAGGCCAGCGGCTGGATTCTGGTGGCCGGGCGTTATGAAGGGATCGACGAGCGGTTGCTCGAGCGCGAGGTGGACGAGGAGTGGTCCATCGGCGACTACGTGTTGAGCGGCGGTGAGCTGGCGGCCATGGTGGTCATGGATGCGGCGATCCGGCTGTTGCCGGGGGCACTGGGTCATGCGCAGTCCGCGGCGCAGGACTCGCATACCGACGGACTGCTCGATTGTCCACACTACACCCGCCCGGAGCAGGTGGATGGCCAGTCGGTACCGGCGGTCCTGCTCGGCGGCGACCATGCGGCGATTGCGCGTTGGCGCCGCCGTGAGGCGCTCGGCCGGACTTGGCTCAAGCGGCCCGAATTGTTGGCGCGACGGGGTCTGAGCCCAGTGGATCAGGCGCTGCTCGATGAATTTATCCAGGCCCGCCAAACGGCCTGAGCTAGAACAGGAGCTTAGGAAACCATGAGCAATACCATACAAGCGCTCGATGCCGAGCAGATGAACCGTCAGATTCCGGATTTCGCCGCGGGCGACACCGTGGTCGTGCAGATCAAGGTGAAGGAAGGCGAGCGCGAGCGCCTGCAGGCCTTCGAGGGCGTCGTCATTGCTAAGCGCAACCGCGGCCTCAACTCGGCCTTCACGGTGCGCAAGATCTCCCACGGCGAGGGGGTGGAGCGCGTGTTCCAGACCTATAGCCCGATCATCGCCGAGATCCAGGTCAAGCGCCGGGGCGATGTGCGTCGCGCCAAGCTCTACTACCTGCGTGGGCTCACCGGCAAGGCCGCCCGCATCAAGGAAAAGCTGTAGGGGCCGCCGCCCGAGGTCGCTGCATGGGCCGGGGTTACGAGGAGCGGCGGACCCTTGGTCTGCCTCAATCCGGCGTAGGACCCGGGGCAGTACCATGACCGATGGTCCTCGGTGCGTCGACTGAGGTTCTATGGCCGCGAGCTTTTATTGGCACGACTATGAGACCTGGGGCGCCGATCCGCGGCGGGATCGCCCCTGCCAGTTTGCCGGACTGCGCACCGATGCCGACCTCAATCCGGTCGGCGAGCCCTTGGTGCTCTATTGCCGGCCGGTCCTGGACCTGCTGCCCCAGCCCGATGCCTGTCTGATTACCGGCATCACGCCCCAGCTTGCCGATGAAAAGGGCCTGATCGAGGCCGAATTTACCGCCGCCATCGCGGACGCACTGAGCGCCCCTGGTACCTGCGGGACTGGCTATAACAGCATCCGTTTCGACGACGAGGTGACCCGTCACCTCCTCTACCGCAATCTGCGCGACCCCTACGCCCGAGAGTGGCAGAACGGCAATTCGCGCTGGGACCTGATCGACACCCTGCGCCTGGCCCAGGCCCTGCGGCCAGAAGGCATCGCGTGGCCGCTGCGCGAGGACGGCACCGCCTCCTTTCGCCTCACCGACCTCACCGCCGCCAACGCCATCCCCCACAGCGGCGCCCATGATGCACTGGCAGACGTACAGGCGACCATCGCGCTCGCCCGCTTGCTGCGCCGTGCCCAGCCCAGACTCTATGACTACGCGTTGACCCTGCGCGACAAGCGCCTGGTGCGCCGCCTGCTGGAGCAGGGCGAACCGCTGCTGCACGCCTCCGCCCGCTTTCCGGCCGCGCTCGGGTGCATCGCCCCGGTGGTCGCGGTGGCCCCGCACCCGACCAATGGCAATGGCATCGTCTGTCTGGATCTGCGGGCCGATCCGCAGTTGTTGCTGGACCTCTCGGTGGATGAACTGCGCCGGCGGCTCTTCACGCCGAGCGCACAGTTGCCGTCCGGGGTCGAGCGCATCCCGCTCAAGACCATCAATGTCAATCACTCACCCGTGCTGGCCCCGCTGAAGACGCTCACCCCGGCCGCCGCTGGGCGCTGGTCGATCGACCCGGATCAGGTGGTGCGTCGCGCCAGCTTCGTACAGGAGCACGCCGGCGCCATCCGCAGCCGCGTCCAGGCCGTGCATCAGGTACCGGTGGACGCCCAGGCGGAGACCGACCCAGACCTGATGCTCTACTGCGGCGGATTCCTGTCGGATGCCGATCGCCGGACCCTGGAGCGTATCCGCCAGTTGCCCCCCGCAGAGCTCGCCACCGCGGCCATGCGCTTTGCCGACCCGCGCCTGCCGGAGATGGTCTTGCGCTATCGCGCCCGCAACTGGCCCGCGACCCTGACGCCGGATGAGCGTGAGGAGTGGGACGCCTGGCGCCTCACCCGACTCACCGATCCGCAGGGCGGCGGCAGCATCCAGTTGGATCAATACGAGGCGCAACTGGCCACGCTGGGTGAGACCCATGCCGCCGATCCGGCCAAGCGCCAGATTCTCGATCAATTGGCCGCCTGGGCCGAGACCCTCATGGACGCCGGGGACTGACCGAGGGTGCTACGCGGTCGATCGGCCGCGACGATGCAATCGCGTCCCTGCGCCTTGGCGCGATACAGCGCGGCATCGGCCCGCCCCAACAGGGCCGAGGCAGTCTCACCGGGCTGTGCCGCGGCCAACCCGATCGATGCGGTCACCGCGGGCAGTGCCTGACCGCGGTGGTGCAGGTGCAGGCTGGTGAGTACCCCTTGCACCTCGGCGAGCCGTCGGCGCGCCCGCCCCAGGGTGGCGCCGGGCAGGACGACGGTCAGTTCCTCGCCGCCATAACGGCAGGCGATATCGCTGCCGCGCATCGCCTTGCGCAGGGCCTGGCCGACCGCTCGCAACACGCTGTCACCGGCCTCGTGACCGTAGCCGTCATTGAACCGCTTGAAGTGGTCCAGGTCCAGCATGGCGATGGTCAAAGGCTCCCCGCTCATTGCGCAACGCTGAAGTTCCGGTGGGAGGATGTCGTCGAGATAGCGACGGCTGTAAAGACCGGTGAGCGGATCGCGGATCGCCTGCTCCCGCAGCGCCTCCTGCAGCTGTTTGCGCGCCGTGATGTCCTGCACCTGGGAGATGAAATAGCGGGGCAGGCCCGCGGCATCGCGCACCAGTGCGGCGGATACCTCGCCATGGATGATTGCGCCGCCCTTATGGCGATAGCGCTTTTCAAAGACGAGCTGATCGGAACAACCCGAACACGATCAGGATCAAGGCCATTACCCCCTACACCGTGGACGCGGTGAGGAAGTCAGTGATCGACAGCTCGAACGTCGCGGTATACCAGGCGCGCACGAGGTGGGCGATGACCAAGCCGCCCCAGGTGATCGCCAGTAATAGATCGCCCGCGCCGAAATACGCGGGGCGGCGCTTCAGCAGTGCCGGAAGCATCCGCAGCGCGAGGCCGGCAATTTACAGCGACACCACCACGATGCGGGCAGAGCTGTTCGGCGCAGCGTAAGTGAACCAGACAAGGGCGGCGCAGAACGAGACCGCGGTCCCGAGTTCCCACCACCAATGGACCGGTCGCCCCCGGAAGATCGACAGGCCGCGAATGTCAAGCAGGATAGCCGCCAGGATCGCATAATTGCCCAGGATAATCGTCAGCCAGGCGGGGAACTGGTCGCGGGGGAGTAGAAAAACATGCCGGCCGCGCTCCGGCAGCAGGCCGCGGCGACCCAACAGTCGAAACCGGGGTAGGTTTGGTGGGTCCATCGTATCAACACCATCAGCAGGTTGGCCGAGAGCGCCACGACCAGGGAGGCGATGACCAGGGTTTTGATGTCCATCTGCGATCGGATGCAGGCGCGGCGATAGTGTGGCGCACAATACTACACCGAACAGATGGCGTCGCCAGTTAAGATTCCGTAAAGCCGCCCCGGGCTGCGGCCGGTCAGCCCAGCAGGCTAGGGGGTCGTTCAGCCCCGCAAGCCGATGTCGCGGCATTCGCCAGCCCCCTCTGCCGACTCCGCCCCAGTGAAAACGGCAGCGCAGCCGTTCGTATAGCCGCGCACGCGCATCACTCGTGCCGCAGCGCCTCGATTGGGTCCATCCGCGCCGCCCGCCGGGCGGGGAAGAAGCCGAACAGCACACCGATGCCGGCCGAGAACAGGAATGACAGCAGGTTGATCGTCGGATTGAACAGATAGGGGACGCCCATCACGCCGGCCAGCACGATGGATGCGCCGGTGGCAATGACGATGCCGATGAGTCCGCCGAGCGCGGCAAGCACTACGGCCTCGATCAGGAATTGCAACAGCACCTCGCGCTCCAATGCGCCGATGGCCAGGCGCAGGCCGATCTCGCGGGTGCGCTCGGTGACGCTCACCAGCATGATGTTCATGATGCCGATGCCACCGACCAGGAGACTCACCGCGGCCACCGCGCCGAGCAGCGTGGTCATGATCTGGGTGGTGCCCGACAGGGTCTCGGCGAGTTGCTGGGTGTCGAGTACGTTGAAGTTGTCGTCGTCGGTCTCCGTGAGCCGGCGGCGCTCGCGCAGCAGTTGGATGAGGCTGGCCTTGAGCCGGGTGCTGTCGGTGTCGTCCTGCATCGAGACCAGCAGGGTGGCGACCTGCTGGTTGCCGGTGACGCGCCGTTGCAGGGTGTGTAGCGGCACCAGCACGGTGTCGTCCTGGTCGCTGCCCATCGCCGCCTGCCCCTTGGCGGCGAGTATGCCGATGACCTCGCAAGAGAACTGCTTAATGCGCAGTGGCTCGCCCAGGCCGTTGGTGCCCACGGCGCCGCCATAGATCTCGCGCCGCACCGTCTCGCCGAGGATGCAGACGGCGCCGCCGGCGAGCTGTTCGGCCTCCTCGAAGGTGCGCCCGGCCGCGAGCGTCCAGTTGCCGGTGGTGAACCAGGCGTTGGTGCTGCCGGTGACCGTGGTGATCCAGTTGCGGCCGTTGCCGACCACGGTGACGCTGGTGCGGCCCTCCGGGGCGACCGCGGCGATGCCGCCCAGCTCGGCCTGGATGGCCTGTGCGTCGGCCTCCTTGAACGAGGGGATCCCCCCGCCGCCACCGGAGCCGCCGTGTCCTTGGTGCTGACCCGGGCGCACCATCAGCAGATTGCTGCCCAGGCCAGCGATCTGTGTCTGCACCGCCAGCGTGGCGCCGTTGCCCAGCGTGACCATGGTGATCACCGCGCTCACCCCGATCACGATACCGAGGATGGTCAGGAAGGAGCGCAGCAGGTTGCGGCGGATCGAGCGCAGCGCCAGCAGCAGCGTGTTGAGCCACATCAGATTGTGGCCTCCACGGTGGCGGGCAGGTCGAGACCCGCCGGGTGCGGATTCGGCTCATCGCGGTCGATCCGGCCGTCGATGAAGTGCACCATGCGCCGCGCATAGGCGGCCATGTCCGGCTCATGCGTGACCATTAGCACCGTGATGCCGTGGTCCCGGTTCAGGGCGACCAGCAGTTCCATGATCTCCTGGCTGCGCTGGCTGTCGAGGTTGCCGGTCGGCTCGTCGGCCAGCAACACGGCGGGCTCGGTGACGATGGCGCGCGCGATGGCGACCCGCTGCTGCTGTCCGCCGGAGAGCTCCGCCGGAGTGTGATGCTCCCAGCCGCCCAGGCCCACCGAGCGCAGGGCCTTGGTCGCGGCCAGATGGCGCGCCGCCGCGCCCTCGCCGCGGTAGAGCAGGGGCAGCTCGACGTTCTCCTGCGCCGAGGTCCGCGCCAGCAGGTTGAACCCCTGGAAGACGAAGCCGAGATAACGGCGGCGCAGCCGCGCCCGCTGGTCGCGCGACAGGGCCTCGACATGGGCACCGAGGAACAGATACTGCCCGCTGCTCGGGGTATCCAGGCAGCCCAAGATGTTCATCGCCGTCGACTTGCCCGAGCCGCTGGGGCCCATAATGGCGACGAATTCGCCGGCACGGACCTCGCACGTGATGCCCTTGAGCGCCATCAGCGCGATCTCGCCGGTGCCGTAGACCTTGGTTACGGCGCGCAGCCGGATCAGCGGGAGACCGGCCGCCACCGGGCGGGCGGCGCCGGTCAGTGCGTTGGGCTGGTTCATTTGGCGGCCCCGGCCTTCTGGTCGGTAATCACCTGCATGCCGACCTGCAACGCCGCGCTGGTGACCTCGGTGAGGTGGCCATTGCTGATGCCCGGCGTCACCGCCACCGGCCTGGCGCCGCCCGCGCCACCGTCCGGCAGCACCCAGACCTGGCGCGCCGCGGCGACGCTGGCGCTCAACGCGGCCGACTTACGGGCGGTCCGGGCGGGTCGGCGCGGGATCAGGCTGGAGACGATGCCGCCGCCGGCCGCGGCCTGGCCGGCCGCCGCCTCGGTCGGCGTGAAGCGCAGGGCGCTGTTGGGGACCAACAGCACGTCGTTGCGCTGGGTCGCGGTAATGATGGCGGTGGCGGTCATGCCGGGGCGCAGGCTCAGATCGGCGTTGTCCACCGCGAGATAGGTCAGGTAGGTGACGACGTTGTCGGTGATGGTCGAGCCGTAGGCGACGCGGGTGATCTGCGCCGGGTAGCTGCGGCCCGGGTAGGCGCTGACGGTGAAGTTGGCCGTCTGGCCGATCTTGACCGCGCCCACATCGGCCTCGTCGACATAGACCAGCAGGCGCAACCGTGCCAGGTCCTCGGCCAGGGTGAACAGGGTCACTGCCTGGAGCGATGCGGCCACCGCGTTGCCGGGGTCGACGCTGCGCGTGAGGATCACGCCGTCGGACGGGGCGCTGATCGAGGCCTTGGTGAGGTTGATCCGGTCGCTGGACAGGGCGGCGGCGGCGTCGTCCACACTGGCGCGGGCGCTCGCCTCGTCGGCGATCGCCCGGGCGAAGGTCGCGTGGGCAACGTCCAGCTCGGTCTTGGACGGCACCTTGCCGCCCGACAGCCGTGCGACCTCATCGAGCCGTGCCAGGCTGGCCTTCGCCTCCTTCACCGTCGCGACGGTCTGCGCGACCTTGGCATTCGCCACGGCCAGCGTGGCCTGCGAGCGCAGGATCGTGTCGCGCAGCTTCGCGGTGTCGAGCTCGACCATGACCTGGCCCTTCTTGACCTGGTCATTGACGTCGACATTGACCTTCAACACCGTGCCCGACAGCTCGCTGCCGATATTGATCGAGCGGGTCGGTTGCAGGGTGCCGTTGGCGGTGACGGTGAGTGTCAGATTGCCGCGCACGACCTGCTGCGTGGTGTAGCTGGGTGCCGCGTCGGCGCTCTGGCGCGCCTGCCAGTACCAGAGGCCGGCCGCCGCGAGCAGGAGCAGCAGCACGCCGATCCAGGTTGCCGGGCGGCGGTACCAGGGGCGCGCCAGGGGTTCGTCGAGCAGGGTGGCGAGGTCGATCTCGGCCGCGGTCTCGGGGTCGGGGGGCGGCGCGGCGGTCACGGGGTAGGGTAGGGTACTCATCATCGGGGGGCTCGGTGTCCGTCTGCGGTCGCGTCATTGCCATCGGGTTGCCAGCCGCCGCCCAGCGCCTTGTACAGGCGCACATGGTCCGCGCTGACCTCCACGCTGGCGGCGACCATGTTGTCCTGGGTGACGAGTTGGGTGCGCTGGGTGTCGAGTACGGTCTGGAAGTCGACCACCCCGCCGCTGTAGCGCTGGCGCGCCAGCAGCGCCGCGTTGCCGGCCGCCGCGGCGGCGAGTTGCAGGTGCGCCAGGCGCTCGCGGTCGCCGCGCAGCGCGACCAGGGCGTCTTCCACGTCCTTGAGCGCAGTCAGTATCGCGGCCTCGTAGGTGGCGTGCGCCTGATCCAGCGCACCCTGCTGGGTCCGCACCTGGGCGCGCAATGCACCGCCATCGAAGATCGGCATGGCCACACTGGCCAGCAGCACACTGACGACCGAGGCGCTATTGGTCAGCGCGGCCAGCGTCAAGGCATCCAGACCCAGCGAGCCGCCGAGCTTGAAGTTCGGCGCCCGGTTGGCCTGGGCCTGCGCCACCTGGGCCATCGCCGCCGTCATCTGCGCCTCCGCGGCGCGGACATCGGGCCGCTGCCGGAGCGTTTCGGCGGGGAAGCTTAAGACCAGGCCGCCGGCCGCTTGCGGAATCGGACCGGGCGCGGCCAGCAGGCTCGCCAGGGCGGCCGGCGGCTGGCCGGTGAGGACCGCCAGTGCATGGCGGGTCTGCTCGATGCTGGTCTGCAACACCGGTACCTGGGCGCGGATCTGCTCGGCCAGCGTGAGCGCCTGTTCGGCCTCGAGCGAGGTAACGAGCCCCGCCTGGAGGCGCCAGCGCGTAATCTGTAGGGTCTCCAGTTGGCTCGCCAGGTTGTTTTGCGTGATCTTGAGACGGGTCTGGGCGCCGCGTAGCGTCATGTAGTCGAGCCCGACCTCGGCGGCGATCGACACCTGCACATCGCCCAGGCTCGCTGCACTGGCCCGGGCGCTGGCCTCGCTGGCCGCCAGCGCACTGCGGTTGGCGCCGAAGAGGTCGAGTTCCCAACTGGCGTCCAGGCCGACCTGATAGCTCGAAGTCGCCTTGTTGCGGCCGGATTGGGCGCGCTGTGCCGAGCCCGAACCGTCCACCGTCGGCCACAAGGCGCCCGCCGCGACGTCCCGCAGTGCGCGGGCCTCCCGCAGGGCGCCCTGCGCCGTCTTGACACTGGTGTTGGCGCGCAGTGCCTGGGTCACCAGACGACTGAGCAGCGGGTCATCGAAGCGCGACCACCACTGGGCCAGCGAGGTTCCGCCGGCCCTGGCCGGGGTAGCGGCGCCGGACCAGGCGGCCGGGATGGCGAACGTGTCGGCGGGCCGGGGAATCGAGCCGCAGCCGCAGAGGGCGAGTGTCAGGGTGCCGACCACGGCCAGGCTCATTGTCCAGTGTGCGGCGTCCTCGTCGGCGAGCGTTGGAGGGTCGATCAGGTAGAGGCGGGCATCGGGCATCGGGGATCCGCCTAGGTCGGCGGCTTGCCGGCGTGGTATTTGAGGGTGTTGCGGTGTTGCGGTGTTGCAGGGTGCGCGAGCGCGCCGTCACCCGCGGGAAGATGCATGATGCCCGCGTGAAGGTGGTGCGCTCTGTGCGGTGGCACACCGTGTTCGCGCGTCCGCTGGTCGAGTCCATAGCGGCAGAACCTAGCAGCCTGTCGGACTTGATGGCGTAACCGATTGATTAAAAAGGAAAACGACTTTTTGGCGCAAAAGAGGAAACTCTTTGCATTCAATCGGTTGCATCACTAAGTCCGACAGCCTGCTAGAAAGAGCGGTTCTCACGCCAAGGCGCCAAGCTCGCCAAGGCTTTTTTGAAGCGTTATCGGCGTTCGGCGACTCACCCGCAGGCTGATGCAGATGCTGCGCACATCTCGTTGTTTCTTCTTGGCGCCTTGGCGCCTTGGCGTGAGCAATTCCCGGGTATAGGTTGAGCCGCTGCCGCTGTGCGACAGCGTCGATCGCCGCGATCAGACCGGCAGCTCAGTTCCTCAGATAACCCAGCGACTCCGGCCCGAATCGCTGCGGCGTGATCCCGAGACGCGCAAATCCATCGTTCCCGGTGCAGACGTTGCCCTCCAGTAGCATCTGGATCTGGCCGCGGGTGATCGGGAACCAGGGATAGCGCTCGAACAGGGCCGCCGCCGCCTTTACCGCGCCGGCCGGCGCCGGCAGCATCCATTTGGAACGGCCACAGGCGGTGGCGATGGCGGTGAGGATGGCCTTCCAGCTCAGGCGATCCGGGCCGCACAGGTTGTAGGTCTGGGACTCGGTGCCCGGGTCGGTCAGGGCCTGCGCAAAGGCCGCCGCCACATCCGTGACCGCCACCGGGGCCAGCTCGAACTGACCGGCCTTGAGCGCCAGCAGACCCGGGAAGAACAGGGGGGCGGGCAGGGGGCTCAGGATGATGTCGCGCTTGAGCTGGTCGCAGAACTCCATGCGCCCGCGCGGGTCGCCGAAGATCACCGAGGGGCGGAAGATGG
Source organism: uncultured Thiodictyon sp. (assembly GCF_903946935.1). GTDB lineage: Bacteria > Pseudomonadota > Gammaproteobacteria > Chromatiales > Chromatiaceae > Thiodictyon. The sequence continues at coordinate 8,164 of NZ_CAJAXH010000036.1, read as the reverse complement.
TCCAGCTCAGCCCCGACGCCTTCACCGCCTCTTCGGCCTTGAACTTGGTGCGCTGATAGGCCGTGCCGTCGGCGCGAATCCCGTTGGCACTCATCAGGATGAAGCGGGTGACACCCGCTTGGCGGGCCGCCGCCAGGGTATCGACCACGCCCTGGTGTTGCAGCGCCTCGAAGGTGATGCCGCGGGTCGGGAACTCGCGCAGGATGCCGATCAGATAGATCGCGGCCGCGCTCCCGTGCAGACACTCGCGCAGCGCCCCCGCATCGCCCACGTCGCCCGCGACGCACTCGCAGCCGTCCGCGACCTTGGACTCGGCCCCGGGCCGCACCAGCAGCCGGGGGGTGTGACCGTCCTCACGCAGTCGCTCGACCAGGTAGGACCCCACGAACCCGGTACCGCCGATGATTGCAACCTTCATGTCGTCGATCTCCGCCACGTAAACAAGATGTGCTTAAGTTGGTGGCTGGCGCTACTTTCTCAACCTGAGTCGGTGCCGGTGTCGGGCCGTGCGCGATCTGCACCCGCTGCGCAACGGCCAAAAAAAACCCCGGCACCAGGCCGGGGTCTTTTTACCAGCGATCGGTGCCGGTTAGTCGTCGCCCCACAGTCCAAGCAACTGCAACAGGCTGATGAACAGGTTGAAGATGCTCAGATAGATGCTGTAGGTCGCCATGATGTAGTTGGTCTCTTCACCGCGGGCGATTCGGCTGGTGTCCCAGAGGATCATGGCGCTCATCAGCAGGATGACGGCGGCGGAGATGGCCAGCGACAGGGCGGGCATGGCAAAGAACAGGTTGGCGATGATCGCAATCATGACCACCATCATGCCGGCAAAGACGAACCCGCCCAGGAAGCTGAAGTCGCGCTTGGAGGTCAGTGCATAGCCCGAGAGCCCCAGGAAGATCAGCGCGGTGCCGCCGAAGGCCGTGGCGACGATGCCGGGGCCGTTGGGCATGGCCATATAGATACTGAGGATCGCGCCCAGCCCGAACCCCAGGAGGCCGGTGATCAGGAAGATAACGCCGATGCCGGAGGCGGAGTTGGCCGTGCGGGGCAGCACGAAGATCCCCAGCACCATCGCGATCAGCACCGCCCCCATGTAGACCATCGGCGGCATGTGCAGCGCCATGGACAGCATGGCGGTCAGGGCACTGAAGCCCAGGGTGGCGGCGAGCAGCAGGTAGGTGTTCTTGAGTACCTTGTTGGCCGAGACGGCCGCTTCGGCGCCGCGGTACAGGGTATAGTCGGGGTTGGCCATGGTGGTCTTGACTCCTCGTAAAAATTGCGTTTTGACGGCGTCGTCGCAGGCGACGACCGGCACGTCAGGCCCGGGCACGAAGGCCGAGTTCCGTTAAGGATACCGGACCCCGGGCCCCGGGCAAAGTTCCTTGGGTGTCCGCGCGGGATCGGTTATCCTTAGCAGCCCAACAGGTAGGGTCCTTTGCCCCGAGTACAAGGCGGGCGCCCTTCCCTGTCGCGTCCGGAGAGGTGGCTGAGCGGCTTAAAGCGGCGGTCTTGAAAACCGTTGAGGAGTAATCCTCCGGGGGTTCGAATCCCTCCCTCTCCGCCAATTAAATCAGAGGGTTATATAGCCTCTCTGAATCTCATGCCCGCGGTTGCGGCGCAAGTTTGAGCCCGCCCGCACGAATCCCCCTCGACCTGCCGCTACGCCGGATCGACCCAGGCCCGGCGACGCCCCGCCACCGCTGCTGTGCGCGTCGGCCAGGCTCCACCGGCGCCGGTCAAAAACTGACCAACGATCGCTATTGCCGCGCTTGTGAGTCTCTTAGGAGCTGGTTGCACAGCTTATCCACAGGGCTCAACACAGCGGATGTGGAGTGTTCGTCAGGTGGCTGGGCAAGGACTGACCGCTTCCCACTTTATCCTTAGCCACCCGTTTCTTGCGGCCAGGTCACACAGGTTATCCACAGAAGCGGCCACAGCGATTGTGGACGCAATCTGGGCACCCAAAGGGGGTATGATCTCGCGCTGTTGTGCATCGCCCGCGCCGCAGCGCGTTACCGCGCCCCCCAGTCGGGAGTGAATATGAACGAGATCGAAATTCACCGAGGACAAAACCATCGGGTGTTCCGTGTGGTCGATCCAGTGGCGGGACCACTGATCGTCAAGCGCGCGAGCAACGATGGCGATGCGCTCGCCGCCCGCTGCGCGCTGGACAATGAGCAGCGCATCCTCAAGCGGTTGCAGGGCCTCGCCGACTGTCCGCGCCTGGTGCATTACGACCCGGCCATCCCGGAACTGGCGACGCTGGACTTCGGCGGTGTCACCTTAAGCGAATCGGGTCTGTTGGGGGCACCGGACCTGGAGCGCTTCCTCACCCTGGCAGCAGCCCTGGCGCACCAGTTGGCCGAGATCCACGGGCGGGGCGTGATCCACAAGGACCTGAACCCCGCCAATATCGTGGTGCGAGCGCACGAGCGGCGGGTACAGATCATCGACTTCGACTTGGCCAGCACCTTTGTCGAGGAGCGCCCGGGGTTTGATTCCTTGGCCTGCCTGCCGGGTACCCCCGCCTACCTGGCGCCCGAACAGACCGGGCGGATGAATCGACCGGTGGATTACCGCACCGATCTCTATGCCCTGGGTGCCACGCTGTATGCCCTGGCCACCGGCGCGCCCCCGTTTGAGGACACCGATACCCTGTGCCTGATCCATGCCCATCTGGCCCGCTCCCCGCAGCCGCCGCAGGAGCGTGCCGCCTGGTTACATCCGCGCGTGTCCGAGCTGATCCTGGTGCTACTGGCCAAGGAACCGGACGAGCGCTATCAGAGTGCGGCGGGGCTGGCACACGACCTGATGCAACTGCGCCAGGCGCTCGCTGAATCGGCGTCGCTCGCCCGGGTGCAGTTGAAGGCGCACGACCTACCGCTGCGCCCCCGCCTGCCCAGCGGCCTGTACGGACGCGACCAGGAACTGGCGACGCTGCTGGCGGCCTTTACGAGCGTCACCGCCGGCGGTGCTCGGGGGTTGTTTGTCGCCGGCTATTCGGGGGTCGGCAAGACGGCATTGATCCAGGAGATCTACCGCCCGGTGACGCTCAATAGCGGCCTGTTCATCAGCGGTAAGTTCGATCAGTTTCAACGGGGTAGGCCCTTCCTGGCCCCTGCGCAAAGCCTGCGTCAATTGTGCCAATTGCTGTTGGCAGAGCCCGCGGAGGCGCTCGTGCGGCGCCGTGAGTGCCTGCTGGCTGGGCTGGGCGCAGACGCCGCGGCCCTGTTCGAGGTGGTCCCTGAACTGGAGTCGCTGCTCGGTGCGCAACCGAGCGCGCCCCCGCTCGGGCCACTGGAGTCGCAAGTGCGCCTGCGTACCCTGTTGGTCGCCCTGCTGCGTCAGGTCGCCACCCCCGCCCGTCCGTTGGTCGTATTTCTCGACGACCTGCAATGGGCGGATCAGCCGTCGCTCGACTTCATCGGCGACCTGCTGGCTGACCCCGCGCTCAACGGCCTGCTGCTGATCGGCGCCTACCGTGACCACGAGCTCGGCCCCGACCATCCGCTGCGCTGGCGGCTGCGCCAGCCCACCGCCACCGGGCGTCCGGCCCAGGTGCTTACCTTGGCCAGTCTGCCGGTACAAGACGTCCAGGCGCTACTCGCCGACATGCTGCACACCCCACCCGCCGCGTTGCCAGCACTCGCCGCCGCCCTGTTCGCCAAGACCCACGGCAACCCGTTTTTTACCATCGCATTTTTGCACGCGCTCCACCGGGAGGGAAGCCTGCGCCCAGACCCGCAGGGCGGTCAGTGGCACTGGGACATCGGGGCCATCCGCGCCCACTCAGCGAGCGACAACGTCGTCTACTTCCTCGCCACGGAGTTGCGCGAGTTGACCAGCGAGACCGCGGAATCGCTGGTCGCCATCGCTTGCTTGGGCCACGAATGCACCCTGGGTCTGCTGGCGCTCGCCACCGCGCAAGACCCAGGCATACTGGCCAAGCGCCTCCTGCCGGCCTTGGAGCGCGGTGTGCTCATCACGCCCGACGCGGCGGCGTTTCACCTGGGCGAGTGCGGCGTGGCGCTGCGATTCTGCCATGATCGGATGCAGCAGGCGGTCTATCTGTTGTGCGACGATGACTGGCGCAGGGGCCTGCATCTCGCGATGGCCCGCCGGTTCGCTCAGAGTCAGCAGGACCGGAACCATCAATTCAACGCCGCCGGGCACTATGCCGCCGCCGCATCGTCGATTGTCGACACCGCCGAGCGGACACTCGCCCGCAACCTGTTGCTCGCCGCCGCGATCCGGACCCGCAAGGCCGGCGACTTTGCCAGCGCGGAGCGCTTGCTGCGATTGAGTCTGGACCTGTTGCCGGTAAACGTTTGGCAAAGCGAACACGACGCCGTTTTCGCACTCTATGCCGAGCTACACCTCGTGCTTTATAGTCAAGGCCATCAGGCCGAGGCCGACGATGTCTATGAGCGACTGGCAGCCAACTCCTCATCGCCCGTGCAGTTGGTCGATTCCTCCTGCATCCAAATCACGAGTCTGACCGGTCGGACCCTGTTCCGGGAGGCGATGGCATTAGGCTGCGCATGTTTGGCTCGGCTGGGTATAGCGGTGCCGCTGGCTGACCTCGACCGCAGCCTCCAGGAGTTTTACGTTAAGTTTTCAGATAGCTTCCGCTTTCCGGATCGACCCGAGCGGGCAACCGCTGAAAACACCCGCGGGTCGAGCGCACTGGATCGCGAATTGGAGGTATTTTATCGCCACGTCGCAGCGGGTGCGCTCAAGCAACTGCTGGACCGCCGCGACCTGACCGACCAGCGCCTCGTGGGCGCCGCCAAGTTGATGAACAGCCTGTTGCCGGCGACCAACCTCTGTCATCAGACACTCACCGCCTGGTTAGCGTTGCGGGTCGGGCGGCTATGGATCGAAGACGGCTATTGTGCCGCGGCCGTCTTTTCCATGGTGTGCGTGGGCCCGACCATCATTGTACTCTTCGGCGACTTCGCGACGGCTGAACGTCTGGCATTGCTCGCGCTGGAGGTCGGGGCCGCGCGGGAACGCAGTCGCGAAACTGCACGCGCGCTGTTTGTCTATAGCAACTACATCTGTCATTGGCTGCATCCGGTCGAAGAGAATGTCGCGAACGCACACCGCGCCTTCGCTGAATTATTGCGGGCTGGCGATCTGGGATTTGCTGCTTTCACGTTCTATGGGTCGCAGGCGGCATTATTCGACACCTGCGCCCACCTCACTGAGATGGACGCGGAGAGCGCCGCCGCGCTGGAGTTCGTGCGCAAGCTTGGGGACAGGGTGTCCGAGCTGTCTTATCTACCTTACCGACAACTGATCCGCGCGCTGGAGGGAAAAACGGCCAGACTCGGGGGCTTCGAGGATGCCGAATTCGATGAGGCGACGTATCAAAGCGACGCCCAAGGCAACCCGATCACCCTATGCTACTTCCACATCTATCGTGCGCTGACGGCCTGTTTATTCAACGAGGAACCGGCGTTGGCCCACCATGCGGCGGCGGCCGTGGGGCTGAGTCTGGCCATCCATATTCATTATGCGACGGCACTGGCCAACCTATTGCACTCCCTGGCGCTCATCCAGCAAGTCCGGGGCATTCCTGAGGCCAACCGTACCGCCCTATTGGACCGGCTCGCTATCAATCAGGCCTGGCTGAAGGCCCGTGCCGCCGCGGCGCCCATGAACTTCGGCCACCTCTACACCTTCGTGGAGGCGCAACGGCTGGACGCACTGGGCCACTCCCATGAGGCATTCCAGGCCTTCGAGCAGGCCATGCGCCAGGCGCAGGGGCACGCGCGTCCATGGCATCGGGCGCTGATCACCGAGCGGGCCGGGCACTGCTTTCTGCGACACGGGCTGGAACATGCCGGTCGCGCGCTGTTGATCAGGGCGCACGCGCTCTATCGGCAGTGGGGTGCCACGGGCAAGGCGCGGGCGATGCGCCAGGGCCTGCCGTTCCTGGAGGCGAGCGAACCCGGCGGCACCGGCAGTGTCGGGGCCGAGGCCCTGGACCATCTGGCCCTGCTGCGCGCCTCCCAGGCACTGGCCTGCGAACGGTCGTTGCCGCGACTGGTGGAGCGGGTGGTGGAACTGATGGGTCAACTGACCGGGGCCACCGATGTGCGGCTGTTGATGTTGGACGAGGCCGGACGCTGGTACCTGGAGGGCGGAATGCGCGAGGGGGAGTCGCTGGGACGCATGACGGTAGAGGAGGCGGCAGCCCGGGGCATCGTCGCCGCCACGGGGTTGAGGTTGGAACTGATGACACTCAAACCCGTGGTGTCGGACGATGCGGTGATCGACAGCCGCTTTGCGAGCGATCCACACTTCGCCGCTATGCCGCTGTGTTCACTGCTGGCCCTGCCGATCGCAGCCCAGGGGCGACTCATCGCCTTTGTGGTCCTGGAGAACCGACTGTTTCGCGCGGCCTTCACCGCCGCGCGCGTCGAGGCGGTGTCGATGTTGTGCGGACAGTTGGCCATTTCAATCGAAAACGCCCGCCTCTACCAGTCGCTCGAACGCCAGGTGGCGGATCGCGAACAGGCGTTGCGCGAGGTCTATGAGCGGCTCACCATCGTCAAGGTGGAACAGTCGCGCACACAAGAGCGCGAACGCCTGCTGCAGGACATGCATGACGGCTTTGGCTCCCAACTGGCCAGCGCCCGCCTGCGCATCGCGCACAGCGAACTCAGTCAGGCCCAGATCCAGGTCTTGTTGCACGAATGTCTCGACGACCTCTATCTGGTCGTCGACACCATGAGCAACGAGGAAAAAAGTCTGCGCGACGCGATCGTCGATTATCGCTATCGCTGCGCCAGCCGGCTGTCCGAGCAGCCGGTGCAGGTCGATTGGCAGATCGCACTGGATGACTGTCCGCCGATCGATCAGCGGCTGATCCTGCAACTCCTGCGCATCGTCCAGGAGGCGCTGAACAACGCACTCAAACACGCCCAGGCCAGACAGATCCATCTCATCTTCGCATATCGTCCGAACGGGAAATTGCATCTCGCCGTTGCCGACGATGGTATCGGATTGCCGCCGGCGCTGGAGCAGGGGCGCGGCATGGGCAATATGCAAAACCGCGCGCGCGACATTGGCGCCAGACTCGCATTTAGCCGCCGCCGGCCGGGCACCCGCGTCTCCTTGGTCCTATCCGTTCGCCAGGAGTCCGTGCTCCCGGGCGCGTGATACGGCCTGAGTCTGGGAATGGACATCGAGTTTGCGATAGAGGTTGCGGATATAGGACTGGACAGTCGACAGTGCCACACCCATCGCCTCACCCGCCTGTCCGTATGACTTGCCGCTGGCCAGATGTTTCAGCAATTCGGTTTCTTTGCTCGTCAATTGGGGCAGTTCGGGTGCTCCGGCCGGCGGCTCGCCGCCGGCCAGTTTGAACAGATAGCGCGCCAGCTTCGGGCTGATCGGATAATTGCCCGCCATGAGCTGCTCGATCGCCCGTGTCATCGACATGCTCGAATCGCCCTTCAGGATATAGCCCAGCGCGCCCGCGCGAATGGCCGTCAACACCCGTGCTTCGGTAGAGACAACCGAAATCACCATGATCGGTACCGCGGGAAAGCGACCATGGATGGTCCGGATCACCTCGATGCCGTCGATATCCGGCAACCCGAGGTCCACCAGGACCAAATCCAGGCGCGCGGCAGGATGGTGACAGCAGGCCAATGCCTCGCTCCCGGTTCTGAAGCCATGCACCAGCCATTGGTCACCCAATTGGACCACTGCCTCGCCGATCGCGCGCAGGAATGCAGGGTCGTCCTCGACGACCACTACCTGTCGCACCGCGGGGGTGGGAATCGCTGAAGTCATCGGCGTTGCTCTCCAGGGTTTTCGTGCTTAAGTCTTGCCTTATCCCCAGCCGGGGCGGTGCTGGCACGGCGGGCATCATAGGGCGACTTGGATCATCCATGCAAGTACCAGGTATGACCCGGCTGGCCCATCAATTCTTGTTAAGGTTCTGTTAAGTTTTGTGAATGGGGGCCGTCACCCATGAATATGGGATTTACAGCGTTCGCGCATTCGGCCAGACTGGCGCCATATTCTAAGAGCCTGTCTAGAAACTAAATTATTGATTTTATAGCAAAAAAATTGTAGAATCTCCGGAATCCATACGAAAATGCGATCTTATTCCGGGTTTCAATATGAATGAAGACAGCAT
>NZ_CAJAXH010000035.1 GCF_903946935.1 uncultured Thiodictyon sp. | reverse complement strand
GGACGCCACACGGCCTTGAGCTTGCCGACCTCGATCATCGGCGCCAGTGGCCAGGTGCAGCCGGTGCCCATCGCCCTGGGTGAAGGGCCAGGAGGTGCAGCCGGGGGCGATCCTGGAAGGCGACCGCCCGCCAGTACCGGCCGGACCTCGATCCGACCGCGGCGCAGCTCCACCCGGACGCCACACGGCCTTGAGCTTGCCGACCTCGATCATCGGCGCCAGTGACGAAGGTGCAGCCGGTGCCCATCGCCATGGGTGAAGGGCCAGGAGGTGCAGCCGGGGGCGATCCTGGAAGCCGACCGCCCGTCAGTACCGGCCGGACCTCGATCCGACCGCGGCGCCAGTGCCAGGGCCTTGGGGGTGCCCCGGACCTTGGTAAAGGGCGCCTTGATGCAGCCGACCACAAGCCCCGGCGATCATCGCCAGCCGCAGTTAGAGGGAACGTGCTCGGACTGGCCCAACCCAAGACGGCGAGCGGCATAAATGGCGTCTGCGTCGATCAAGCCACCCCGGGCAGTCTGCGTATTGCGTTGGGTGCCAGTCAGATGGCTGCGAGCGGCATAGATGGCGGCTACGTCGATCAAGGCACGCGGGGCAGGTTGGGTATTGCGTTGGGGGGCAGCCAGCGGACGGCGAGCGGCATAGATGGCGGCTATGTCGATCAAGGCACTCGGGGCGGGTTGGGTATTGCGTTGGGGGGCAGCCAGCGGACGGCGGGCGGCATAGATGGCGGCTACGTCGATCAAGGCACCCGGGGCAGGTTGCGTATTGCGTTGGGTGGCAGCTAGCGGACGGCGAGCGGCATAGATGGCGGCTACGTCGACATTACTCAATGACATGGGTTCTGTCCTGTGATTGCGTTGTGTGGCTTTAAGATGTATGAGGGCTGCGCGGCACTGAATCAGGAGCAATTCAGCAGACTTGGAAGGGTCGATTTTGAAAAGCGACCCTTTGATGCACTCGGTGCAAGCCGACGTGTATTCCCGATCAGTAATGGCTGGGGAAATTACCCCGCTGGACGATCATCGCACCGCCAAATGGAGCAGGCAAAGAGATTCCTTGGAGCCATGGCGGCCTTTCCAAGTCAAGAACGTGTCGGCCTTTAATTGTGCCTTCTTCCACTCCGCCGGGAACATCCTTCACAACCTTTTGATCGGGAGTCGACATCATCCCGGCCGGGGTCGTCAGGTGATCCCACTCGCTATTATCAAGCCCCGCTTCCTTCGCCAATTTCCGGGCATCAAAGGCGACTTGATTAAGCTCAATCGTTTCCGCAACCAAAGCGCCGATAAGATTGGCGGCAGCTTGGTACTTGTCCAGCATGGCGGGGTACTTCTTATGCCCAGCCTTCGCCCTGGCAATGGCCTCGCGGGCAGCCGTGCGCAGTTCTGCGGCTTCCAGATCCAGGGCTTGCTCGCCAAGCCGCTGGATCGTGGCGGCCAGGCGATCCCGGCGGCGTCGGGCGGCTTGTAGCGCGCCGTCCAAGGCGTCAACATCCTCGTCAGAACCGTTCAACAGGGCCGAAGTCCGCTCGGCTTCAAGGCGCTCGATTTCGCGCGCGGTGTCGGCCGTCCACGTTTCGGACTTGGCGATATTGGCGCGGGCCTCCGTACTGGTTTTGACATTCAGCAGTGCCGGAAGATCGCCGTTTTCAACTGGTTTTTTGGTGAACATATCTTTTTCCTCTCAATGGCGAAGGGTGCCGAACATCGAGCGGCTATGCCGCTTATGTGGGCTCGATGATGCTGGGTAGCTATGAAATTATGACGCCTCTGTCAATAGTGATTCCCATCCGATTGGCTGCATTGAGCATTTCGGCAAGGTCTACCTCGGCTTGACCAATTCGCGCGTCAAGTTCTGGCAACACGGCAGAACGGGCGGCGATATCTTCACGGCGGCGCTTCATGCTCTCCAACTCCTTGCGAGCCTCATCATACTTTTGACGGGCGCCGGCCAGGGAAGCAAGCACATCTGAAAAGTCTGTGACCATGATTAAGCGCCCCCGAATGCCCGGATCGGGGCAAGCAGGTTGCGCGCAATCCCGGGGCCAATAACACCGCGATAACTGGAAAGAATGCGCGCAGCCGTTAGGTTTGTGGCTGCGGGTGATTGGGGATGCGTGCCGATGATTAGCCGATAGTTGGCAAGTATTCTCTCAGCAATGGGGTTTAGCCGCGCAACCGAAGCCGGGGCCGTAGCCCCTTGGATACGGGCGGCGGCGCCGGGGTGGCGAACGGCGGTGTAGATCATAGGGCCTCCACTTATGGCGAATAGGGTGCCCCCGTTGACCGGGGGGCGACGGCGCCGGGTGTCTCACTTCCGACTTCCGTGATGGTGGTGTCTAAGCACCTCGCGGCTTGCTCCGTTTCACCAGGATCGAAGCGGCTCCATTCTCGGGGGAGGTTCAAACCCCAGAGAATCGCCATCGTGCCGCGTTTATTCCGAAGCGAAAAGGGGGCTTACAAGTCGTGCGCAAACGGCCCACAGATGCGGTGTAGCCCCTCCGGCGTCTCCGGCAGGGCGCCTAGATTGGCGGCCTCAAACAGGGCCGCCCGTAAGTCGCTAAACCCCGTGGGCGGCTCATCAAGGCCCCCCCAGCACGGCCAGATGCTCGCGTTGAAGTGGCGGACCTCTGCGGCAAGCGCCACGGATCGCTGCCACGCTGAAGGCCCGTCAACCAGGGTGTGAGCCTTCCGCAGGGCCGCGTTTCGGCACTCCCGCAGGTAGGTGGTGCGCGCCTTGCGTAGCCCCTGCCCTCCACCCAGCCCAAGCGCGCGATCAATGGGTTCGTCTTCTTGCAGCCAGCGGCGAATCGCGCAAGCAAGGAAGGCGCGATCCCCTACCGGCGGTAGGCGGCCAGACTCCAAGGCGGCGGCGATCCGAACCAGAGCCTCTGCAGAATTCCATGTGTCAAGCATGTCGGAACCTCGTGCGATTGATAGGGCATACCTGTTTAACAGCGCCTAATGATAGGTAAAGCCTATTATTTACACATCACAATGTACCTAGACCGTATCGAAACTCTGCCAAGAACCGCGGCTCGCGGCGCGGGGCACAGAGGGAAAGCCCCAGAGGGACCCGCGAACACAGACCGCGATCCTTTCTCAGGACGTCAGCGTCCGAGCTTCAGCAGAACCAAGCCGGCGGCACACTTGCGCGCGCCTCTTGGCGGCCCGTACCGCTGGACTCTTACGCGGGTCTCTCTTTCGCGAGTAGCCATTCTTTGGTTTTCTTGGTCTCTTGGGTCGGCTCTTTCCTCTCGTCAGTTCAGCCACGTCTAGTAGGCGGTTGGTGAAGTCCAGGGGGGCGGTGAAGTCCGGTAGGGCGTCCATGGCCAGCAGGGGGTCGGTGAAGTCCATGGCCAGCAGGGGGTCGGTGAAGTCCATGGCCAGCAGGGGGTCGGTGAAGTCCAGGGGGGCGGCGAAGTTCGGCAAGTCAAGTTCGCTGTAGCCCCATTCCTGAGTAGTGGTGTTGTCTCTGGTATCAGTCACGTCATTAACCTCTCGGGTTGTTGTTGCGCATTCAATGTTGATACGATCAGATGATTCTAGTCGGTTGCTTCAAACTCGCTTGTCCGCACCGTGCAACGCCCGGCGGGTTGACCATACCGCCGTTCTCCAAGAGCCGAAGTAATTGAAACCCCTTCACCTTGCGATGAACCATCAAGGCAGCGGCCAATCCATTGAACGCATGACGATGGCAAGCAAAGGTTTCTATGACTTCGCACACTGTGCGGGTGTGCAATGCCTCGGGGTCGATCGACAGCTTACAGGCAACCGACGCGACGATTCCCCGCGCCAAGGCGATCTCGTCAACCCCTGCCCCAAGCGCAGGGCTGGCGCAGTGCAGCCACTCCGCCAGGGGGCCAGCGAGCAGGACGCGCGCACGTACCAGGTCCGCCCGTGGGTCGGTGTCGCTGTCGATGCGCCAGCCCGGACCCGCCACAGTGACACCCCCAAGCCAATCGGCGCCGCGCCGATAGACCCCCACGCCTAAGACGTGGTGCCCTTCGGCCGCGTGCTGGATCGCGTGTCCGGCCTCGTGGTGCGCTGCATGGTCCCGCGTATTAGCCAATGCAGGAGGGCCTTGCATCGCGACTGCCGTTCGTAGGATCGCGGCGGCATCGGCGGTCAGTGCCGCGCGCGTCGCTTCCGTGGCGGTCAGGCGTGCAATAGCGTTCACTGGCGCACCTCAGTCGGTGGAGTTCCAAGCGGGTCGATTGGGCACCATGCGCCGCAGACCTGGCACCTGTCAGGCAGGACCGCCTCGTGTCGCTGGATTAAGGCCATTGTTTCTTCTCGCTTTGGTCCGCGTTCGTTGTCTGTCCGGCGGGTGGTTGATGCCCTGTCGGCTCGCCCTGTGCCCGGGATACCCGGTCGCAGAACAGAAGAAACAGAAGGATCGCGGCGACGCCGGCCCCGTGTGTGCGTGCGCCCGCGCGCGTAGATGGCTTTAAGGGGCGTTTTTCGTTCTGTTTCTTCTGTTTCTTCTGTACACATACCCATCAAGTTATCTGGGGGGGATCAACTCCATACCTCGAATGACCCAATACCCCTTGCTGGATTGCGAAATAACATACCCCAACCCCTCGATTCTGCTGAAGAACTTCCTCTTGGCTAGCGATTGTCGGCCGTTGTCCTTGCACCACACACAGAACGCCTTGTAAGCATCGCCCCGGACGGCGACTGCAGCGGCGGCAACGCGCACCGCGTCAACATCGGCAACGAACTCAGCAACCGAGTCGGAAGACTGGCGCCAGCGCTCAATCAGCGCGTGGTGTGCCGGTGAATCGCTGAAGTGCCCTTGCTCTACCAGGCGCCGGGCACCCTCCAAGGCCCACCAGGCAACCCCAGGAAGTTCCTCGCGAATAATCTTTTCGTCCAAGGCTTCATCGCGGTCTGACTCTGGCACCGTGTTGAGGAAGTCCAGACACAGCCAGCGGCGCCAGAATGCCGGGTGCTGATCTCGCGTCGTGATGAAGTCGTTACCGTTGAAGATGTGTCCGCAGGTCGGGCGAAAGCTGAACACCCGGCCGAAGGGATGCCGCCCCTGTACCGCGTCGCGCCCCGTGATCAGCTTGAAGGCGGCGGCGGGCAACTCCTTATCCGCTGGCAGTTCACCCACCAGGTTGACGCGCAAGCCAGCCAGGGCCGCCGCGTGGTAGTCGTCTGACCAGGTGAAGGGCGACACCGAGCCGACGAACTGCGGCGGGAACAGGGCCTCGATCAGCCGCAGAATGGTGGACTTGCCGGCCTGTGCCTTGCCGTGTAGGAGAACGGCTTTCTCGTAGCGGTAGAGCGTCCCGACCAGGGCGGCGCCGACAATCTCTTGGAGCAGGCGCTGTTGGGCAAGCGACGTGTCCAAGTCGTCATGCCTGAAGGTCTGATCAAGGAACTGATCGAAGCGGCTGGCGTCCGTGTCGGTCGGTGTGACCGCCATAGCAAACCGCTGTCGCAGGTCCGGCGATGGTTCCCGGTGGCGCACATGCGCCCCGCTCACATCGAAGAACCCGGCAGGCGTCATGCATCCCGTGGGCGCATCCCGGAAGAATCCAGGGGAGGCGGTCATGTCATGCACCAGGGCGGCGACGGCCTTGTAATCCGAGTACTTCTTGCAGTTCTTTGACCGGTACCGCTTACCGATTTCGGTGTGTATGGTTTCAGGCGCAATCGCCTCAAACAGTCCGCTCCTCTGGCTGTAGACCCACAACCGCCCCTCGTCTGCCACTGGCGCCAACTCCCCTTGGCGCCCGATCCAATCCACGGCGATGTCGTAATGAGTCGGCGCCTCATCGGCAGGCGCCGGGTTCGGCGGCTTCTTGCCGCCACGCGGCACCCGGTCAAGGATCGAACTAACGGCCGCGTCCATACAGGGCCTCCAAGCCGTTGCCGATGCGCCGGGCGGCCAGGCGCTCCCGCTCCCAGTCGCCATCTGGGAAGGGCCGCCAGTCGGGCCGCAACGCGCGGAAATTGGCATCCCGGGCGATGGTGCGACTCGTCACCCGGGCCTGAATGACACTCACGAGAACATACAGCTCGTGCAACAGTTCGGCCTCGATCTCGACACGGTCGGCGGCCTGCGCGCGCTTACGGGCTTCCTGTCGCGCCTCCGGGGTATCGTCACCCACCACGCCAAGATATTGGGCGACGGCGGCAAGGGCCTCGGCTAGGGTCATCCCCAGGTAATGAGCCATGAAGGCGAACCCATCGCCGGCCGTAGGCTCACCTCCACCCCCACAAATGAATGAGCCGTCACCGTTCTTGTTGTCCCAGCGCAAACGGTCGCGACCGCCACAGGCGCAAGGGTGGTGCCGGCCGTCCAGCACGGCATCAGGAACACCTTGAGCTTGAAGGATGCCCAGCCAGTGGCCACGGGCGGCGGCCTTGACCTTGGCGAACGATGGGGCGCTCATCGGGCGGGCCTCGCGCGTTCTTCCAACCTATCTTCTTCGTCTTCCAGTCGCAGCAAGACGAACGCCCGAACAATGGCCTGCACCCGGTATCCGTTCCAGGACCTCTTACCGATTGCGCGCAGCCGTTCCCATTCGCGATCAGTGAACTTGAGGACCACGGGCACATTGACAGAATCGTCGGCCGGATCAGGCTCGAGGATCTCAGGCGCCGGGGCCGGGCCGGCAGTCACTGGCGTGGCGGCGGGCGTTTCCTGGGAAACGGGCGGACGCTTGCGGGCGTCGATCTCGCGGGCCTTGGTGGTAACAGTCACCTTGCCCTCTATGACTTCGCGCACGTCGTCAGGGGTGCCTTGCTTCGCGATCTTGCGGGCGCGCTCCATTGTCCGCGTCGAAACACCGGCAGTGGTGGCAGCGACGGCGGCGGCCTTACCCGTTTCGTTAACCCTAGCGCCACGTGGCGCTAGGGTTAGCGTTTCGTGTTTCTTTCCGGCCTTCTCACGGGCCGCGGCCTCTGCCTCGCGCGTGCTGTAGGACTCTGCGGCAGCCACTACGGCGGCACGCTGCGATGCGTCTAGGTGTCGCCTATGTAGGTTCTCGCTGAGGACGAAGGCCACGGGATCGGAACCCGACCACTCCTCATACTGGGGGACGAT
Source organism: uncultured Thiodictyon sp. (assembly GCF_903946935.1). Taxonomy (GTDB): domain Bacteria; phylum Pseudomonadota; class Gammaproteobacteria; order Chromatiales; family Chromatiaceae; genus Thiodictyon. The sequence continues at coordinate 47,943 of NZ_CAJAXH010000035.1, read as the reverse complement.
GCCCAGCTCGTTGCAGGCTCGCGCCCGGTGCCGGCCGTCAAGGATCTTGCCCTCAAAGAGCAAGACCCGGTGTCGCTGGCCATTGGTCTTGATGTCCTGCACCAGGTTCTTGAGGTCCGCGTCACCCATGGACGGCAACAACAGGCAGACCGGATGCACCTCGGGCGGCGAGTCGGGCCGCACCGGGGCATGGGGGAAAGCGGTTTCAGAAAGGTTCGCGGCCGGCTTGATACCGCGCCGGGGGCTACGGGCGGGGTCGGTCATAGCTGCACCTCCGGTGGAGCGGTTCCCGGGGTGGCGGAACTGGCCAGGGCGCCAAGGCATTCTGAAAGGTCGCTGAGGCTATCCGCCCAGCGCCCTAGTGTTGCTGACAATCCGAGCAGCGCGGCCCCGTCTAAGCTCGCACTGGGGCGGGCAGCTTCGGCGACAAGACCGTCAAGCAATGCGACATCGGCGCGTAGGGCCGCCACTGTGTCCAGGGCTTCGGTCAGCGTGCGGCGGGGGCCAGTCATGCTGCATTCCCCCTCAGCTCGTCGTGCGCGCGCTGGAACAGTTCGACGCACTCACCCGCGAGTCTGTCACAGAGCATCGTGGCGCCGACGCGGTAGCGCAGCGCCACTGACGAACCGCCTTCCAGCTCGGTTACCGCATCCGTTGACAGCAAGACGGCAAGCGCGTGCAATTCCCTCAGGCGCTCTTCAAGATCGGTGCTTGCGGAGAAAATGTCCCGCGGCAGCAAGTCGGGTAAGGATTCGCCCGGGGTGGTCGTGGGGGGCGCGGTTTTCTTGGTCGTGGCCATGGGTCAAACTCCGGGACTGGTTGGGGTTTGACCGCACGCGGGCGGGCAGGGGCGCGCACCATGGGCCGCGCGGACGCGGTACAATGGTGGGGCCGGTGACCGGTAGTGCGGTCTTTACGTGGTAGGCCCTTGCTGGGGCCTATCGCGACGGCATTTCAGTTTCTTGTCGGTCACCTCGCTGCCCAGATTGCCGGTTGTCCCCCGGGTCTGGGCTTTCTCGTTTTTGGGCCAGCGGCGGCTGGCCTTGTCTTGCCTGGATGCGCGGCGCGCTTGTGAACGGGCGCTCATGCTGCGGCTTCCTGTTCCAGGGTCCGCAGGCTCTCAGTCCGCAGGATGTCCAACACCACGCGCTCGAACTGCGGGCCGACCAGACTCCCGGCCGCCCCTCGCCGAACAATGAGCTGGCCAGAGCGGACCAGTTCGGCGCGGTGCCCCCGAATGAACCATTCGGCGGCGGAAAAGCTCGCGAAGATATGCCCACCATGCTTTGCCACCCACGGGCGCAAAGGCTGGTATCCCGCGAATCGATCAGTTGTATCCTCGGCAACCGGTGTTGCCACGTTGCTCGCCATAGTGTAGTGCCTCCGGTAGTTCGCCCCCACGGCGAAGTGTCAGGCGATAAATTACCGGGTCGCACAGTGGCGAGCCACTTCGGCGACGGGAGAACCCTAGGCCCCTCCCGTTGTTGCGTGGTCAGGCTTGGCCTTGCGCAATTTCACATAGGCCCGGGCACGGGTTTCGGTAAGAAGCTTGCGAGTCTCAAGAAGCGCGTCGCGTTCTTCCTCACTCCCTGCGCGCTTCAAATCTTCATCTAATATTTTCTCGGCTTCATCCAACAGCCATCCGCCCCCCGGGTGCCGGCCATGCTTAACGAACATGGCGCGATCAGCCCTATCGAAGAACGGCTTAACTTGATCTCGTTCGCGGCTGGAAGCCTCTGATTCCATGGCCCCTCCCTGTACGCACGGTGACAGAAATTGTTCGCGCATCCCGAAGCGTGTCAGGACAAGCTCTAATTGACCAAGAACATACTCGCGTTTAGTGGGGTCCGTGTCGGGATTATCGTAATCTATATCGGGACCCCATAACTTAGTAATTATCTCCAGCATTTTATTAGGAAATTCTAATTCTGGGTACCATTCCCGTAGTAACCCTATCCTGTCACGCAATGAATCCATGCGCTGCACTTGAAACAAATACGCTGCCCGGTTATAAGCCGTTAGCACTTGATCAACAATAATCTTCGGCCTTGAGTCGGCCTGATTCTTAACGTCGCTCATCTGAATACCCTATCAACCACAGCAAGCTTGTCGCTCGCGTTCTGGTGCATGTAGCGGGCCGAAGCCGTCAAGGTCCGGTGGCCCATGATTGCCATAATCTGCGCTTGCCCGACTCCGGCGGTGGCGAGTGCCGACCCGCAACCGTGGCGCAGTTGGTGAAAGTTGCGACCCGGCAAGCCGGCCTCGGTGCAAACCTTGGTCCAGAGGGCGCGGAAGTGGTGGGGACAGCCGCGGCGGCCAGCGAACACCAGGGCATCAGGGGTCTGGCCTGGGAGCTTGGCCAGTTCGGCGGCGGCGCGCTCGGACAGGGCGGATACGATGGGTTGACCGTTCTTGGTCTTGGCGACCGTGACCGTGCGCTTTTCAAGATCGATGTCGCACCAGCAGAGGGCCTGCAAGTTCCCGATCCGCAAGCCAGTATGAAAGGCCGTCAGGATCAGGGCCGACAGCCGGCCCCAGCGGGTATCTAAGAGGCGGGCGACCTTCAACAGCCGCTCAACCTCCTCCGGGCGAAGATAGCGGTTGGGGTCCGGGCGTTCGGGGGACTTCTCTAAGCCGCGGGTCGGCGGCACATGGGCGCGCGGCAGCAGCCGCAGACGGCGGGCGTACTTGAAGATGCTTTGGAGTTGGGATATGTAGCGGTTCAGGGTGGAACCGGCCAGCGGAACGCCCGCGGACGCGGTGTCTTGACCGCGGCGTGGCTTGAGTCGGCCGCGCTCGGCCAGTTGCACCAGGACGGTATCGACGTCCTCGGGGGCGATCTCGGCGAGTTCCCGACTGCCCAGACGATCAGCCCAGAAAGCGAGCCGACCGAGCGTCGCTCGGTCGTGTTCGCGCGACGCGACAAAGGCGTCAATCACGGCGGCAAGGGTGGCCATTGCGATTCCTCGACAGTGCAAAACGATCAGAACCCTAGTACAAGGGTCGCCTGTTCGCCGTGGGGGCGCACTACCTAAGAGAATCAACACCCTACAAAAATTTGGAGCGGGAAACGAGACTCGAACTCGCGACCCCAACCTTGGCAAGGTTGTGCTCTACCAACTGAGCTATTCCCGCTTTGGAAGCAGATTATTATAGTCTATTAGTCGAAACTGTCAAGCATCGTTTCTCATCCATTTGCCGGACGTTCATCTGGGTCCGTGACTCACCTGGCCGGACAGGCTGGGCCAGGCCGCGCGCAGATAAATCACCATCGACCACAGGGTCAGCACCGCCGCCACATACAGTAGCACCAGACCCAGCCAATAGACCCAGGGGCCTAGGGCGGAGTGCCACAGCAACATCAGGATGATCGACACCATCTGCGCGGTGGTCTTGAACTTACCCACTGATGATACAGCAACCTGGGCACGGGCGCCAACCTCGGCCATCCACTCGCGCAGCGCCGAGACCGTGATCTCCCGGCCGATGATGACCATGGCGGGCAGCACCACCAGCGTGCGCGGGTCCGCCTGCACCAGCAGGACCAGGGCCACCGCGACCATCAGCTTGTCGGCGACTGGATCGAGGAAGGCCCCCAGCGGCGAGGTCTGGTCCCAACGCCGGGCCAGATGACCGTCCAGCCAGTCGGTGGCCGCCGCCATACCGAAGATCCCGGCAGCGGCATAGGACGCCCAGGGTGCCTCCACATAGAACACGCCGACGAACACGGGGATCAGACCGATCCGCAGCATCGTCAGCAAATTAGGTGTATTCCACATGGGTCGGACCGCGGCTCAGGGGGCAGGAATGGGCTGGTGTAAGGCGTCGTGCAGCGTGTCATGGATACGCTGCGCCAGGTCGCGGCTGATGCCCTCGACCCGGGCGATGTCCTCGACCCCCGCCTGGGCCAGACCGCGCATGCCGCCGAAGGCCAGCAAAAGCTGCTGCCGACGCTTGGGACCGATGCCGCCGATCTCCTCCAGCACCGAGGCGGTACGCGCCCGCGCCCGGCGCTGACGGTGGCCGGTAATGGCGAAGCGGTGGGCCTCGTCGCGGATCTGCGCAATCAGATGCAGTGCCGGGGAGTCGGCCGGGAGTATAACGGGCGTCCCCTGCCCCAACAACCAAAGCTGTTCGGTGCCGGGGCGTCGGTCCGGACCCTTAGCGACACCGACCAGCGTGAGCCCTTGGAGCCCCAGCGCCTGGAGCGCCTCTGCGACCGCGCCAAGCTGGCCGCGCCCACCGTCGATAAACACCAAATCAGGCAGCGGATACTCGCCGGTTTGGACCCGAGTGTAGCGCCGGGTCAGGGCCTGATGCATGGCGGCATAGTCGTCGCCGGGGGTGATGCCCTCGATATTGAAGCGCCGATAGTCCGACTTGCGCGGACCCGCGTCATCGAACACCACGCAGGAGGCCACGGTGCGCTCGCCCATGGTATGACTGATATCGAAACACTCCATGCGCCCGGGCAGCTCCGGCAGGGCCAGGGCCTCGCGCAGGGCGCTCAAGCGCCGCGCATAACCCGCCTGACTGCCGAGCCGCGCCTTGAGCGCGACCACGGCGTTGCCCCGGGCCATCTCCAGCCAGCGGGCACGCTCGGCGCGCACCCGTGCGCGGATCTCCACGCGATGCCCCGCCCGCTCGGTGAGCGCCGCCTCCAGCAGGTCCAGATCGTCCGGCAGCGCAGAGCAGACCAGCTCACCGGGGACCTCCTTGTCCACGTAGAACTGGGCGAGGAACCCGGCCAGCAAGGCGCCCTCGTCCGTGTCCGCCGGGGCCAGCGGGAAAAATGCCTTGTTGCCCAGATTGCGCCCACCGCGAACGAAGAAGACCTGAACGCAACTCTGCCCCCCCTCCTGGGCGGTGGCGACAATGTCGAGATCGCCGCCCTCCCCGCTCACATACTGACGCTCCTGAATCCGGCGCAAGGTCCCGATCTGATCGCGCAGCACCGCCGCCCGCTCGAAGTCCAGGGCGGCGGCCGCCCGCTCCATGGCCTCCCCCAGCTCACCGATGACCTCCTGTGTGCGCCCCTCCAAAAACTTGGCGGTATGGGCGACATCCTGTGCATAGACCGCCTCGCTCACCAGTCCGACACAGGGCCCGGTGCAGCGCTTGATCTGGTACTGGAGACAGGCACGCGAACGGGTGCGGTAGAAACTGTCCTCGCATTGGCGCACTGGAAACAGCCGCTGGAGCAGTTGCAGCGTCTCGCGCACCGCCCAGGCGCTCGGATAGGGGCCGAAAAAACGCCCGGGACCCTTACGCGGGCCGCGGTAGAAGGCCAGACGCGGAAAGGCGTCCTCGGTGGTCAAACGGATAAAGGGGTAACTCTTGTCGTCGCGCAGCAGGACATTGAAGCGCGGCTTGAGCGACTTGATAAGGTTGCTCTCCAAGAGCAGGGCCTCGCCCTCGCTGCGGGTGACGGTGACCTCGATCTCTGCCACCTGCCCGACCATCAGCAACAGGCGACTGTTCAATGCGCGACTGAAATAGCTCGACACGCGGCGCTTGAGGTTTTTCGCCTTGCCGACATACAGGACGGTGCCGGCCGCATCCACCATCCGGTAGACGCCTGGCCCCTCGGGCAACTGCGCCAGTCGTTCGCGGGGGTCGAAAGGCGCGGCCGGCACCCGCTCGGACGCCGCCGGCTCAGGTGTCCTTGGAGCCGTCATTGATCAGGCCGTGGCGCATCGCCAGACGGGTCAGATCCACGTCGGTCTGCACCGCGAGCTTCTCGTAGATGCGGGTCCGATAGGTGCTGACCGTCTTGGGGCTCAGTGAGAGGGTCGCGGAGATGTCCTGGGTGCGCTGGCCGTCCAGGATCATCATGGTCACCTGCAACTCGCGGGCCGAGAGCTCCTTGAACGGGCTGCCCGTCTCGCCGCCCCACTGTGCCAGCATCCGCGCCTGGGCGACCGATGAATCCACATAGGGATGACCGCTCGCCACCAGCCGCAGCGCCTTCACCAACTCCTCCGCCGGGCATCCCTTGGTGAGATAGCCCATGGCCCCCGCCTCCCGCAGTTGGGCCGGAAAGGGGTCGTCGCCCAGCATGGTCAGTGCGATCACCCGGCAGTTGGGGAGCAGACGCGACAGTCGGCGGGTCGCCTCGATGCCACCCATCCCCCCCGGCATCTGCACGTCCATCAGACAGATGTCGGGCTCCAGCCGCTTCGCCAGCCGCAGGGCCTCCTCGCCGCTCGCCGCCTCACCGACCACCTCGATCTGGTCCTGCTGCGCGAGGATGAGCCGCAGTCCGGCCCGGAACAGGGCATGGTCGTCGACGATGATCACCTTAATCATGGCGGGAGCCCGGCGGGAAACGGATCAGTTCTTGGTCTTGTCGACCAACTTCTTGGCCTTGATCCAGGGCATCATTTCGCGCAGCCGCTCACCGACGATCTCAATCTCATGCTCGCCACCCAGACGGCGCAGGGCCTTCATCTTGGGCGCACCAGCCTGGTTCTCCAAGATGAATTCCTTGGCAAATTCACCGGTCTGGATCTCGGTGAGGATGCGCTTCATCTCGGCCTTGGTGTCATCGGTGATGACGCGCGGGCCGCGGGTGAAATCGCCATACTCGGCGGTATTGGAGATCGAGTAGCGCATGTTGGCGATGCCGCCCTCGTAGATGAGGTCGACGATCAACTTGACCTCGTGCAGGCACTCGAAATAGGCCATCTCGGGGGCATAGCCGGCCTCGACCAGGGTCTCGAAACCGGCCTTGATCAACGAGGTCACGCCACCGCACAGCACCGCCTGCTCACCGAACAGATCGGTCTCGCATTCCTCGCGGAAACTGGTCTCGATGATGCCGGCACGCCCGCCGCCATTCGCGCTGGCATAGCCCAGTGCAACCTCACGGGCCTGGCCGGAGGCGTCCTGGAAGACGGCGATGAGTGACGGCACACCGCCGCCCTGGGTATAGGTGGAACGCACCAGATGCCCCGGACCCTTGGGTGCAATCATGATGACGTCCAGATCGGCACGCGGCTCGATCTGACCGAAATGGATATTGAAGCCGTGGGCAAAGGCGAGCGCGGCACCCTGCTTGATGTGCGGGGCGATATCTTCGCGGTAGATCCGCGCCTGGTGCTCGTCCGGGGCCAGCAGCATGACCACGTCCGCCGCGGCCACCGCCTCCTCGATCGACTTGACCGCCAGACCGGCATTGGTCGCCTTGGCGGCGGACGCCGACCCCGGGCGCAGACCGACGGTCACCGAGACGCCGGACTCCTTGAGGTTATTGGCATGGGCATGGCCCTGAGAGCCATAGCCGATGATGGCGACCTGCTTGCCCTGGATCAGGGAGAGGTCGGCATCTTTGTCATAATAGACGTTCATAGTCGTTTGCGCTGCCTAAAGTGAAGTGAAGAATTTTGTCCGCCAATAAACGCAAATAAACGCCAATGAAAAAGACTGGAAAACCTGCACCAGACACAAGGTTCAGCGATACCCTGCGATTCGCGCCGGCCCGCCGGTACAGCATCACGGCCGGTTCGTTGCCAACGCGGCCAGCGCCTGCAACGCTGCCACGAACTTACCACTCAAATTCATTTGCGTTCATTCGCGTTCATTTGCGGACTGAACAAATTAAAGGGTCAGGCCCTTTTCGCCGCGGGCGATGCCGGTGGGGCCGGAGCGGACCACCTCGACGATCAGACCCTGGGGCACGGCGTCGATGAAGGCGTCCAGCTTCTTCGAGGCGCCGGTGAGTTCGACGACATAGCTCACATCGGTCACGTCGATGATCTTGGCGCGGAAGATTTCAGTCAAGCGCTTGAGTTCCTCGCGGTTCTCCCCCTCGGCGCGAACCTTGATCATCATCATCTCACGCTCGATGTGCGGTCCCTCGGTGAGATCCAGTAGCTTGACCGTATCGATCAGCTTATTGAGCTGCTTCTTGATCTGCTCGACGATCTCCTCATTCCCTGTGGTGACCAGGGTCATGCGCGAGAGGGTCGGGTCATCCGTCGGCGCGACGGTCAGCGACTCGATATTGTACCCGCGGGCCGAGAACAATCCAGCCACCCGCGAGAGTGCGCCGGCCTCATTCTCCAGCAATACGGCAATGATGTGTCTCATCTCAGGCCAACTCCCTCTCGGACAGACTGGGCGCCAGATGCATCTCGTGATGCCCCTTGCCTGCCGCGATCATCGGATAGACATTCTCGGTGGGGTCGACGACCACATCGAGGAATACAAAACGGTCCTTCATGGCAAACGCCTCCTGCATGGCGGCCGCCAGGTCGCCGGGGCGCTCGACCCGCATCCCGACATGACCGAAGCTCTCCGCCAGCTTCACAAAGTCAGGCAGTGCGTCGACATAGGAATGGGAATAGCGGCTGCCGTAGAAGAACTCCTGCCACTGCCGCACCATGCCCATATAGCCATTGTTCAGCAGGATGACCTTGATCGGCAGATTGTATTGCTTGCAGGTCGCCATCTCCTGAATACACATCAGAATACTGGCATCGCCTGAGATACAGGCCACCGCCGCCTCGGGAAAGGCGATCTGCACCCCCATGGCGGCCGGCAGACCGAAGCCCATGGTGCCCAGGCCGCCCGAATTGATCCAGCGCCGCGGCTTGTCGAAGGGATAAAACTGGGCGGCAAACATCTGGTGCTGACCCACATCGGAGGTCAGATAGAGGTCGCCGCCCGTGACCTGATAGAGCGTCTCGACCGCAAACTGGGGCTTGATCTTAGCGCTCGTGCGGTCGTAACTCAGGCAGTCCACGCGCCGCCAGGCGTCGATCTTCTCCCACCAATCCGCGAGCGGCCGCGTGGTGCCGGTCGGCGCTGGGGCCTGCTCCTTCCACAGGCGCAACAGTTCGGTCAGAACGCTCGCCACCTGGCCCACGACCGGCACGTCCACCCGCACGTTCTTGGAGATCGAGGACGGGTCGACGTCGATGTGGACGACCTTGGCATGGGGACAGAATTGCTCGATCTTACCGGTCACCCGATCATCGAAGCGGGCGCCGATGGCGATCAGCACATCGGTCTCGTGCATGGCCATGTTGGCCTCATAGGTCCCGTGCATCCCGAGCATCCCCAGAAACTGAGGGTCGGTCATGGGATAGGCCCCCAGCCCCATCAGCGTGCTGGTAATGGGGAAGCCGGACAGGCGCACCAGTTCGGTCAACTGCGCGGACCCCTCGCCCATGACCACGCCGCCCCCGGTGTAGAGGATCGGGCGCTTGGCCTGGAGCATCAGCTCGAGCGCCTTCTTGATCTGCCCCAAGTGCCCCTTCTCCGTGGGATGGTAGGAGCGCATCCGCAGGTCGCGCGGGTACGCGTAGGGGATCTTGATGTTCGGGTCGGTCACATCCTTGGGGATGTCCACCACCACCGGCCCCGGGCGCCCGGTGGTGGCGATATAGAACGCCTTGCGCAGGGTCGTCGCCAAGTGACGCACGTCCTTGACCAGGAAGTTGTGCTTGACGCAGGGACGGGTGATGCCGACGGTGTCGACCTCCTGGAAGGCATCGCTGCCGATCACCGGGGTCGGCACCTGGCCGGTGATACACACCAGCGGAATCGAGTCCATATAGGCGGTGGCGATCCCGGTCACGGCATTGGTCGCGCCGGGCCCGGAGGTCACCAGACAGACACCGCACTTGCCGGTCGCCCGGGCATAGCCGTCGGCGGCATGGGTGGCACCCTGTTCGTGCCGAACCAGGATATGTTTGACTTGATCCTGCTTGAACAGGGCATCGTAGATGTGCAGGACCGACCCGCCGGGATATCCAAAGACATATTGGACCCCCTCGTCGATCAACGCTTGTACGAGGATCTCGGCACCGCTGAGCTGCACCGCGTTCGGTTCCACCTTAGGCGACCTCCAGTTAAGACCAGTCGCGCCGCGCCGCCGAGCGGATCGACCCGTGCCCGCGGATGGGGACGGGCCGGTGACCGCAGTGGCCGGGGCCGCAGACTGGCGAAGCAGTAAGAGAGCTGGTTCAAAAGGGGTTCAAGTTACAGGAGAGGTGCATCCAGGGTCAACACCCGGCAGCAGACCGCCGTCCGGGCGTCGGTCGCCGACCCGCCCATGTTGGCGGATATCAACGTCGGGCGTTCCCATCGTCCCCCCCGGGGGTCATAATTGGCGCCATGATTGCGCGATCCCAACCCACTGACACCGCGGGGCGGCCCCGACCCAACCGCCGCGCCCGGACCCTGGCCTACACGCTGGCGGCTTGCACCTGCCTGGCCGCCCCGCCCTATCTGGCCGGGGCACAACTGTACCGCTGGGTGGACGAGACCGGCACCACGGTCTACTCGCAGCGCCCGCCCCCGGGGACGACCGCCAAGACGATCAAGCTGGACCGGGCGCCGCCGACGGTCGAGCCGGCCACTGACCAGGCGGCAGCGGCTGCCGATCGGCAGGAGCAGCAGACCCGCACCGCCGAGCAGACCCGCCAGGCCAATTGTGCGGCGGCACGCAAAAACTTGGAAACCTTGGACAAGCATGGCAACGAGCCGATCCGGACCGCCGACGGCAAGATCGGCGTCCTGGCGCCGGACGAACTCGCCAAACTCAAGGCGCAGGCGCAGCAGCAAATCGAGGCGAACTGCAAGTAGACCGGCACCCGCCGTCGCCGGATTTGTGTCCGGGCGTCGCGGGCCATAGACTAGCGCCCTTTTATCTCGGCACCCCGGCCCCATGCGCACCTCGCAGTTTCCACTCCAGACCATCAAGGAGACCCCGGCCGACGCCGAGGTCATCAGTCACCAACTCATGCTGCGCGCGGGCCTGATCCGCAAGCTCGCGGCTGGCCTCTACACCTGGTTGCCGCTCGGCCTGCGGGTCCTGCGCAAGGTCGAGCGCATCGTGCGCGAGGAAATGGACCGCGCCGGCGCCCTCGAAGTCCTGATGCCGGCGGTGCAACCCGCAGAGTTGTGGCAAGAATCCGGGCGCTGGGAGCAGTATGGCCCGGAGCTGCTGCGCTTCAAGGACCGCCACCAGCGCGAGTTCTGCTTCGGCCCCACGCACGAGGAGATCATCACCGAGTTGGCGCGCAACGAGCTCAAGAGCTACAAGCAGTTGCCGATCAACCTCTACCAGATCCAGACCAAGTTCCGCGACGAGATCCGGCCCCGCTTCGGCGTCATGCGCGCCCGCGAGTTCCTGATGAAGGACGCCTACTCCTTCCACGCGGACGATGAGTCGCTGGCCGCGACCTACGCGCAGATGCATGCGGCCTACTCGCGCATCTTCACCCGCTGCGGGCTCGACTTCCGCCCGGTCCAGGCCGACACCGGCAGCATCGGCGGCAATGCCTCGCACGAGTTCCATGTACTGGCCTCGTCCGGCGAGGACGCCATTGCCTTCTCGTCCGACGGCGACTATGCCGCCAACGTGGAGTTGGCCGAGGCGCTCGCCCCCACCGCGCAGGCACCAGCACCGACCGAGGAGGCACGGCTGGTGGACACCCCCAACGCCCACACCATCGCCGACCTGGTCGAACAGTTCGGCGTACACAGCGAGCGCACCGTCAAGACCCTGGTAGTGGCCGCCGCCGAGGGCGTCCCGGGTGGATTGGTGGCGCTCCTGGTGCGCGGCGACCATGAACTCAATGCGGTCAAGGCCGCCAAGCTCCCCGAGGTGGCCGTGCCACTACGCATGGCGAGTGAGGGCGAGATCCGTGCCGCCATCGGCGCCGGGCCGGGTTCGCTGGGCCCCCAGGGGCTTACGCTTCCCTGCATCGCCGACCGCGCGGTGGCCGTCGCCGCCGACTTCACCGTCGGCGCCAACGCGGACGGCAAGCATTGGTTCGGCCTCAACTGGGGTCGCGACCTACCCCTGCCCGCCGTCGCTGACATCCGCAACGTGGTGGAAGGCGACTTAAGCCCCACCGGAGCGGGAACATTGAGCATCGCCCGCGGCATCGAGGTCGGTCACATCTTCCAGCTCGGGCGCAAATACAGCGCGGCCATGAAGGCGACGGTCCTGGGCGAGGACGGCCGTGCGCTCACCATGACCATGGGCTGCTACGGCATCGGCGTCTCCCGCGTGGTGGCCGCCGCCATTGAGCAGAACCATGACGAGCGCGGCATCTGCTGGCCCGCCCCCATCGCCCCCTTCACCGTCGCCCTGCTGCCGATGAAGCTCGGCAAGTCCTACCGGGTGCGCGAGGCCACCGAGCAGCTCTACGCAGACCTGCAGGCGGCCGGGATCGAGGTCCTGCTTGACGACCGCGACGCCCGCCCCGGGTTCATGTTTGCCGACATGGAGCTGATCGGCATCCCGCACCGGGTGGTGGTCGGCGACAAGGGCCTAGATGACGGCATGGTCGAATACAAGGGTCGGCGCGATGCCGACATGCAATTGATCCCGCTCGCGGAGATCGTCGCCTTTCTGAGCGAGCGGCTCCGGCCCGCGGCCTGATATTTCACGATTCAACAGGAACTCCAGACCTCCTCCATGCCTAAAGAAGCCTCTTTCGATCGCGATCAACTCCTGGCCTGCGGTCACGGTGAGATGTTCGGCCCGGGCAATGCCCAACTGCCGGTCCCCAATATGCTGATGATGGACCGGGTGGTCCGGATCGCGAATCACGGCGGCGCCAATATGAAGGGCGAGATCCTCGCGGAACTCGATATCAACCCGGGACTGTGGTTCTTCCAGTGTCACTTTCCCGGCGACCCGGTCATGCCCGGCTGTCTGGGGCTCGACGCACTCTGGCAACTGGTCGGCTTCTATCTCGCCTGGGTCGGCAATCCGGGCCATGGCCGCGCCTTAGGCGTCGGCGATGTCAAGTTCACTGGGCAAGTCCTGCCCACCGCGTCCAAGGTCAGTTATCACATCGACATGAAGCGGGTCATCAGCCGCAAGCTGGTGTTGGGCATCGGCGACGGCGTGGTCCAGGTCGACGGGCGGACCATCTATACCGCCAAGGACCTGCGGGTGGGGCTGTTCACCTCCACCGAGGGTTTTTAGTTTTTTTCTTGACCTCCCGGTCAAGAAAAAAACATGCTGTTGTAGGGGCGGGTTTGAAACCCGCGCGTAGGGGCGGGAGACCTCGATCAGAATCCCGGCCAGCGGCGTGCGTAGTCAGGGCGTCCAGCCCTGACGGTGTCAGGACAAAATGGCCTGACTACGCACCGGGCGAACCCAAGTGGCCGGAATCTTGATCGAGGCCGCGCGGGAGCCAGAAGACGATTGACGCCGGACACCGGCGGTTCTATGCGGCGGATCGAAGGATCGATGCCGGACATCGGCGGTTCCATGTTGGAGATCGAAGGATCGATGCCGGACATCGGCGGTTCTATGCTGAGGATCGAAGGATCGGTGCCGGAGATCGGCGGTTCCATGCTGGCAATCGAAGGGTCGATGCCGCGGATCGAAGGCTCGATGCCGCCAATCGGCGGCTCTATCATGCGAATCGAACGGTGTATGCCGCAGATCGGCGGCTCTGTGCCGCGAACGGAACGATCCCTCTACGGCATCCATCTTTGGGTTTCCAGGGCCGGCCGCCCCATCGAGCGCAGCGGTCGCCGATGGGCGCGAGGCCGGCATTCCAGGCGCGGCGGGTACTCGGCCTACTTAGCCCAAGGCGTCTGCCTCAAGCCGCGGCAGCCACCTTACGACTCTTGCGGGCGAAGCGGCGGCCCAAGTCGCCGAGGCTGTCCTCCAGGGCGCCGGTGGCGATATTGCGCAGCTTGGCATACTGATAGATCAGCAAGGCGTCGGCATAGGCCCCGCTGCCCGCGGCGAAATAGGTATCCTCGACCTTGCCCAGCAGGTCGCGGATGGTATGCAGGATCGGATAAAGCGCTTCGACCATCTGGACATCGTTACGCAATTCCGCGATGTTGAAACCGCCCGGCAAGATTTCCGGATTGGCCTCGGCGATGGCGACGGCCTTGGCGACGAAGGAGCGATTTTTTTCGCCGAACTTCGGACGTTCGGCGCGCTCCTTGGGGTTCAGGTCGACCAGGAAGTTCAGCTCCTCGGACACGGTCGCCAAGGCTGCCTTGACCTTGTTGCGTTGCTCGTCGGTCAAGACGGTATCGATATGGCTCAGTGACATGATGATTCTCCCGCCTATCCGCTGGTGAAACACCCCCGCCGCTGACTATCAAAGTAGTCGATCCTAAAGAAATGTCAAGGGCAGATCCGCGTCTTCGCAGGGGATTCCACAACCAAACGTAGAGGTTTTGCCGTGAAAGCGACGGCGTGCCCCTGTGGGAGCGGCTTTACCGTGAAAGTCGCCGTAAGCCGATGTCTGTGAAGTAGGTTTCACGCGAAAACCACAAGAGGGCGCAGGAGCGCCCCGTTAGCCTGAAAGACTTTCATGGTCAGGGGTGGCAGGCCCCCCTTCCATGGCCGTTAGCCGCGACGCGACCTCAAACGGCCATCGCCCCGCCGCATGGCCAAACGACCCGACATGGACCTTTACAGGCTGGCCCGCGTCCCGCATCCTAATCCCCCTTTCGACATGAAGCCCGCCCCTTATGCCCGCTCTGCACTGGACAGGAAAAGACGCCGCCGTGGTGGCCATCCGCGACGTTCCCTACCGCCCACTGGTGGCGGTGCCGGACTTGAGCGACGGCGACTCGCAGACTGAGAACCTGCTGATCCAGGGCGACAACCTGGACGCGCTCAAGAGCCTCTTGCCGGTCTATGCCGGGCGAGTGAAGTGCATCTTCATCGATCCGCCTTACAACACCCGCTCCGCCTTCGAGCATTATGACGACAACCGGGAGCATTCCATCTGGTTGTCGATGATGTATCCACGGCTCGAACTGTTGCGCGAACTGTTGAGCGAGGATGGATCGATCTGGGTGACGATCGATGACAATGAGGGGCATTATTTGAAGGTCATAATGGATGAGGTGTTTGGACGTAGAAATTTTGTGGCCAACGTATTCTGGCAGAAAACACCAACACGAGAAAACAGAACGGACTTTTCCGCAGTTCATGATCATATCCTGCTATTTGCCAAAAAACGCGATCTATGGAAAGAAGTGCGTAATGCTCTTCCCGCCTCGACGAGTCAGTTAGAACGCTTTACCAATCCGGACAATGATTTTCGCGGCGTTTGGGCATCGCTGCCCGCCCACGCGAAAGCAGAAAAGGGTCGCAGGCAGGCGCAATTTTTCACTGTAACTACCCCGTCTGGCCGAACGGTTGATCCACCAGCCGGCCGTTGTTGGCTTTATACCGAGCCCCGATTCAATGAGATGGTCGAAGATCGGCGTATCTGGTTTGGCATTGATGGCGCTAATGTTCCGCGTGTAAAGAAATTCTTGTCGGAAGTCCAGGCTGGCTTAGTGCCATCTTCTTTTTGGTCTTATCAAGATGTGGGAACTAATGCTCAAGCGAAATTGGAAATTGTAAGTTTATTTCCCGGTGACACTCCTTTTTCAACGCCTAAACCTGAAGGATTATTGAATAGAATTATTCATATTGCCACCAACCCAAATGATCTCGTTCTCGACAGCTTCTTAGGCTCCGGCACCACCGCCGCCGTCGCCCACAAAATGGGCCGCCGCTGGATCGGCATCGAGCTGGGCGAGCACGCCGAAACCCATTGCGCCGCGCGGCTGCGCAAGGTCATCGCCGGGGAGCAGGGCGGTATCAGCAAGGACGTCAACTGGCAGGGCGGCGGCGGTTTCCGCTTCTGCCGCCTGGGTGAGCCGGTGTTCGACGGCCACGGCAGCATCCGGCCGGGGGTTGGCTTTGCCGATCTGGCCCGTTGGGTCTGGTATCGGGAGACCCGGCGGCCGTTGGCCGAGGCGCCCGCGACGCCCCTGCTCGGGGTCCATCAAGGCACGGCCTATTATCTGTTGTTCAATGGGATTCTGGGCGACCGCCGGCCCGCAGGGGGCAACGTGCTGACGGCGGTGCTGCTGGATTGCCTGGCCCCCCATGACGGCCCGCGCGTGGTCTTCGGCGAGGCCTGCCGGCTCCACGAGTCCAAGCTGGCCGCGCTCGATCTGCGCTTCCGCCAACTGCCCTATCAGGCGAACGCCTAATGGACCGCAAGGATTATCAGAAGATTGCCCTGAAGGCCCTGGCCGACTTTGCCGAATTGGCCGCGCAGATCGGCCCGGCCCGCGCCTTCGCCGAACTCGCCCCGCATGAGCCGCCCTACCGCGATCAAGGCTTTGGCGCCATACCCTATTGCTGTCTGCGCCTGCCGACCGGCGGGGGCAAGACGCTGTTGGCCGCGGATGCGATTCCCCTCTTGCGCCGCTTCGCGGGGCAGGATTATCCCTTGACCCTGTGGCTGGTGCCGAGCAAGGCGATCCTGGATCAGACCGCCGCCAAACTGCGCGATCCGCAACACCCCTATCGCGAACAGCTCAACGCGCAATTCGGCATCGAGCGGGTGCAGGTGCTGAACCTGGAAGGGGCAACCGGCATCCGGCCCCAAGACCTGAGGCAGAAGGCCTTGATCGTGGTCAGTACCACCCAGGCACTGCGGGTGGACAAGACCGACACGCGCAAGGTCTATGATGGGCATGAGGACCTGGACCCCGCCTTCGAGCGCCTGCCGGACCTGCCCGGCATGGACCGGGATCAAGATGGGAAGGTCCTGGCCTCCTTCGTCAACCTATGCCGCGCCTGGCCCCCGCTGGTGGTGGTGGATGAGGCGCACAATGCCCGCACGCCGCTCTCGTTCGATACGCTCAAGCGCTTCGCCCCGGCCTTTATCCTGGAATTGACCGCCACCCCGGCACTCGACCCCAAGAGCGGCAGCAATGTGCTGGTGCGGGTCTCAGCGCGCGAGTTGCGCGACGGCAATATGATCAAGCTGCCGGTGGTGGTCACCGAGTATGGGGGCGATTGGCAGGCCACGGTGGCGGGCGCGGTGCGCGAGCGTGCCGCACTGGAGGACCTGGCCCGTCAGGACGGGCGCGGCATTCGTCCGATCGTCCTCTATCAGGCCGAGCGCAAGGATGGCGTGGTAACCCCCGCGATCATCCGCGCCAATCTGATGGAGAATGAAAACATCCCCGAGGCACAGATCGCCATCGCCACCGGCACCGAGCGCGGGATCGATGGGCAGGACCTGTTTCGGGCCGACTGTCCGATCCGCCATATCATCACGGTGCAGGCGCTCAAGGAGGGCTGGGACTGTGCCTGGGCCTATGTGCTCTGCTCGGTGGCCAATATCCGCTCGTCCAAGGATATCGAGCAACTGCTGGGGCGCGTGCTGCGCATGCCCGCTGCCCAGACGAGCCGCTTCGACGCCCTCAACCGCGCCTATGCCCATGTCGCCCAAGCCAGTTTTCGCGAAACCGCCAACCAATTACGCGATGCCTTGGTGACGCTGGGCTTCGATCGTCCTCAGGCCGCCGAGGCGATCCAAACGCCCCTGCCCTTTGAGGATGACTTGGTGGCACAGCGGCGCGGTACCACAGTCATCCTGGCCGGCCCCCCGCCCGCCTTGTCCGGGGTGCCTGGCGATGCTTTACTCGGAATCGCCGTGGAGGATCAACGCCCGGATCGGACGACCTTGCGCATCGGCCCCGACACCACCCCGGCGGCCATCGAACGGCTGTGCGAACGGCTGCCCGCCAATCAGCGTCAGCCGGTGCGCGATGCCTACCGCGAGGCATTGACCTTACGCTGTCCGGCCGAACGGGGCGAGTCTCTGACCTTACCGCTGTTGGCCTGGCGCCAGGGCGATCTGCTCTTGGGCGAGGCGACGGCCGAGGAGATCCGCCAGCACGGGCGATTTTCGGCGCGCGACTGTCCGTCCCACGACTGCCAGTGGGAGCCGCAGCAACGGGCCACGACCAAAGAAATCGACGCCGATGCCGCCGGCCATTTGCAGATCCATACCGGGACCGGCAGCGTTTTCCAACAACCCGGACTCAGCGCACAATGGGACCGCGATTGGTTGATTCATTGGCTGGCCCGGGAATGTCGGCGCAACGATACCACCGAGGCGGACATGATCGCCTATCTTGCCGGCTGGATTGACCGCCTGGAAGAGGCCCATGGACTGGCCGCGTTGACAGTCCACAAATATCGCTTACAGGCGCAGTTGAAACACTGCCTGGACCAATGCGCCCTGCGGGCAGCGCGGCAGGGGATGGACGACCTGTTCGCGTTACAGGAGAGCGCGCGGCCTTCGCCGCTCGTCTGTGTCCCCGAGGTCTTCATCGCGTTCACCGCACAAACCGACTATGCGCCGACCAAGCCGGTGCAGGGGCGGGTCTTCAAACGGCATCTGTATCCGGTCGTCGACGCGCTGAACGGGCCGGAGATGGAGGTGGCGGATGCGCTCGACAGTCACCCCGAGATCGCGGTATGGCTGCGCAATCCCGACCGACCCCCGCAAGCCTTCCGCCTGCCCTGCCCCACCGAGCAAGGGGACTGGTTTTATCCCGACTTCGTGGCCTGCCTGGGCGACAACCGCCGGTTGGTCTTGGAATATAAGGGGAGCCACCTGGAGCCTCACGAACACGCCAAACGGCAGATCGGCCTGGCCTGGGAACGGGCCATGCAGGGGCAGGGACTCTTCCTGTGGATCGGCGACTCGGCGCAGACGGCCAGAGGCCGCAGCATCCCTCAACAGATTGAGGATGGGCTGCGGGGGCGGCGCTGAACGCCTAGGCTTCAAGGCTGATTCATGACCGGCTTGCCAATGTCATAAAAAAAAGGGGCGCCCAGCGCCCCTTCGGTTCGCGCCACGCAACGCGGCTACGCGCCCCGCGGATCAGGTCTCGAGATGGTCCAGCGCCTTCTGAAAGCGGTTGGCGTGTGAGCGCTCCGCCTTGGCCAGGGTCTCGAACCAGTCGGCGATCTCCTCAAAACCCTCGGCCCGGGCGGACTTGGCCATGCCGGGATACATGTCGGTATACTCGTGGGTCTCACCGGCGATGGCGGCCTTGAGATTGGCCGCAGTGGGGCCGATCGGCAGCCCGGTGGCGGGGTCGCCGACCGCCTCCAGATATTCCAGATGGCCGTGGGCGTGGCCGGTCTCGCCCTCGGCGGTGGAGCGAAACACGGCCGCCACGTCGTTGTAGCCTTCCACGTCGGCCTTGGCGGCGAAATACAGATAACGGCGATTGGCCTGGGACTCGCCCGCAAAGGCCTCTTTGAGATGGGTCTCGGTCTTGCTGCCCTTCAGTTCCATAGCGGTCTCCTCGGTTGGATGAGGCGGTTGGATGGGGTTGTGCGCACCTGCGCGGCGAACATGGTGGCGCGCAGCGAATTTCCCAACGCCTCAGGAACCGGCCCCATGGCTGAACTGTGATCGGATGCCGTACGGGCATGGCGCCGCCTTGCTACAAGACTCCTGACAGGAGACCCTTATTTCAAACGCCGACACTACCATGCAACATGCAGTAGCATCCCAGCCAGACCCGGGTATCCCCGAGACCCAGTCGCCGCCGCGTCCCCTGCGACTGATCCAGCTCACCGACTCGCATCTGTTTGCCGACGCCGCGGGCCGGCTGCTGGGACTCAATACCAGACGCACCTTCGAGTCCGTGCTGGCCCTGGCCTTGGACGGGGACACGCCCGCCGACGCAGTGGTGATGACCGGCGACCTGGTCCAAGACGAGACGGCCGAGGGCTATGCCTATCTAGCCCGGGAGTTGGAGGCCACCGGCCTGCCCTGCTTCTGCATTCCCGGCAACCACGACCGCCGGGCGCTGATGGAGCAGTGGCTGGGGGCGGCAGCGATGGGGCCGGTCGCCGACAATCGCATCGACGGCTGGCACCTGATCTTCCTCGACTCGACCCTGCCGGGTGAGGACGGCGGACGACTCACCGCGCGTCAGGTCCATCACCTGGACACCCTGCTGGAGCGCGACCCCGATCGCCATTGCCTGATTTTCCTCCATCAACATCCGGTCCCGATCGGCAGCGCCTGGCTGGACACCATGGGGCTCGCCAATGGCGCCCAATTGCTGGCCGTCTGCGACCGTCACCCGCAACTCAAGTCACTAATTTTTGGTCATATCCACCAAGCGTTTGCACAGCATCAAGGGCACTATCAGATCCTCGGCACCCCCTCCACCTGTTTCCAGTTCCGACCCGGCAGCCAGGGATTCGCCCTGGACGACCGCCCCCCCGGCTATCGGGAACTGTGCTTGCATCCCGACGGCCAACTGACGACCCGGGTGGTGCGCCTGCCGGCCTACCCCGAGCCACTGTCACTAGATGCGAGCGGCTATTGAGCCGGCCACCCGCGACGCGTCAGGTTTAGGGGATCACGAGTGTCAGCCCGGGTATCAATCGGTTGGCGTCGGCGAGGACATCGCGATTGGCCTCCCTGATCGCTCGCCAACGCGAACCATCCCCATAGAAATGGCGGGCGATCAGGACCAGGGTGTCGGCGGGCCGAACCTGGTAAAGACCGCGCGCATCGGCCATCTGGGCGGCGGCGAATTGGTTGCGGTGTAGCCGCTGCTCGGCCTCCCGCAGCGCCTCCCGCGCCTGGCTAGTGCCGCCGGCCTCGACCCGGGCGAGCGCCTCGCGCAGGGCGGCCGCCGCGGCGGCCGACTGGGCCTGGGCCGCCTCTAGCGTCAGGGCACCGCCAGCGGGCGCCGGGACCAGCGCGCCCAGGGCCTTTAGCTGGTCCGCGAGCGCCTCCCGCGCCGTCTTGCTCGCGGCCAGTTCGGCGCTCAGGTCCGCCTGGGACAGCTCCGCCTCATGCAGACGCCCCTGATAACCCTCCTCCAGCCGCTGCCGGTCGCCCTTGAGCTCTTCGAGTTGGCCCTCCAGGGCCGCGCCGCGCTGGGCCTGGGCCGCGGTCTCGGCGCCGAGACGGCGAATCTGCTCCTCGGCCCCGGCGAGTTGCTCCTCGGCATCTTTCAGACGGGTCTCCAGGGCGGTCTTGGCCTCACGCAACAGGTCGCTCTCTTGGACGGCCTCCGCCAGCCGCCGCTCCGCCTCCATGCGCGCCTGATCCGCCGCCTTGCGCGCCGCCGCGGACTCCAACAGCTTGCCTTCCAGGCCATGGATACGCTCGTTGAGCGCCTCCACCCGGGGCGCCGGATCGCGCGGCCCTCGCACCTGCTCCGACGATAGGGTCGGCCGGGCCGCACCCGCTACCGCAGGCTCATCCGCCCGCGCGCCTTGCCCCAGCGGGAGCGGCAGCATGCCGACGGCGAGCAGGATCAAGGCACACCAGCGCCCCGAGGCACCGCAACCGCCCGGCCTGGGTGCCGGCCCCTGTCCACCGCGGGTCTGTCCCATCTCAGCCGACCACTGGCAATCCGGCCAGGGCCATGGCCACCTCCGACTCGGCGTAGACCAAGTCCTTGAGCTTGCCGCCCAGATAGTCGGTGTAGGCCTGCATGTCGAAGTCGCCATGACCGGACAGCATGAACAGGATCGTCTTGGCCTCCCCGGTCTCCCGGCACTTGATGGCCTCGTCGATCGCCGCACGTATGGCGTGGTTTGACTCGGGGGCCGGGATGATCCCCTCCGCCTTGGCGAACTGGATGCCGGCCGCAAAGCACTCCAACTGGTTGTAGGAGCGAGGCGAGATATAACCCAGCTTGGCCAGGTGGCTGACCTGCGGGGCCATACCGTGATAGCGCAGCCCGCCGGCGTGGAAGCCCGGGGGCACGAAGCTGGAGCCCAGCGTAAACATCTTGCATAGGGGGGTCAGGTGGGCGGTGTCGCCGAAGTCGTAGGCGAACAGCCCCTTGGTGAGGGTCGGGCAGGCAGAGGGCTCCACCGCGATGAACTGCATGTTGCCCCCCTCGCGCAGTTGCTTGCCCAGATAGGGGAAGGCCAGGCCCGCAAAGTTGCTGCCCCCGCCGGTGCAGCCGATCACCATGTCCGGATGGTCGCCGGCCATCTCCATCTGCTGCATGGCCTCGATCCCGGTCACCGTCTGGTGCAGCAGGACGTGGTTCAGCACGCTACCCAGTGCATACTTGGTGTCGTCGCGCTGGGCGGCGACTTCTACCGCCTCGCTGATCGCGATCCCCAGGCTGCCGGTGCTGTCCGGGTGCTCGGCCAGGATGGCGCGGCCGGAGGCGGTCGTGTCCGAGGGGCTTGCAATGCACTGGGCGCCGAAGGTCTCCATGAAGGCGCGCCGGTAGGGCTTCTGGTTATAGCTCACCTTGACCATGTAGACGACGATCTCAAGCCCAAAGAAGGACCCGGCGAGCGCCAGCGAGGAACCCCACTGACCGGCGCCGGTCTCGGTAGCGATGCGCTTGACACCCTCGATCTTGTTGTAAAAGGCCTGAGGGATCGCCGTGTTGGGCTTGTGGCTGCCGGCGGGGCTAACCCCTTCGTACTTGTAATAGATCTTGGCCGGGGTGTTCAGGGCCTTTTCCAGTCGACGGGCGCGGAACAGTGGCGAAGGGCGCCACTGACGATAGACCTCGCGCACCGGTTCCGGGATATCGATCTCGCGCTCCGTGCTCATCTCCTGCTCGATCACCGCCCGCGGGAAGATCACCCCCAACTCGTCCGCCGTGATCGGCTGCTGGGTGCCGGGGTGCAGCACCGGGTCCAGCGGGACCGGCAGGTCCGCGTTGATGTTGTACCACTGTTTGGGCAGATGCGCTTCGTCGAGCAGGTACTTGACCGTGTCACTCATGGATCTCGGGCCTCGTCGGTGGGTGCAGAAGTCGGGGCGGGTGCCGGCGGCTCCTCGGAACTGTGCAGTTTGCCAGGTTCCTTGCGCGCGCGCTTTACTGGCAGCCTGGACGGTCGGTGGTGGGGGTGGGGTCGCGCCTCTAGGAGAGGGTTTCGCGCGCGCATTGTTTACGGCGAAGGCGGACCAAGCGGTGCATTGCGGCCTTGATCAGCATTTCGGCCGCGCCCCCCGGTGCTCGCGCCACCGCTCCAGCGGTGGCACGCATGTGTCAGGCGCTGCGCGCCTCGTGCCCCGGCGGCCGACACTAGGCACACGCCCGGCGTTGCGGCGAGGTTCTGTTGGCGCTGCCGGCCAGTCGGCGAACCGGAGCCAACAGCACCAGCCTTAGCGTGTGCGCGAGACAGGTTACCCAATCCCCGGTGCGAGGCATACAATCGCCCATCTCCGCTTCCAGGGTGCATGCATGAACACACAGCCGAAACCACACCTGACACCCAAGGACTATCTGGTCTGGGAACGCCAACAGGAAACCCGCCACGAATATTTCGATGGCGAGATCTATGCCATGACCGGGGCGAGCCGGGAACACAATTTAGTGTGCCTCAATATCGCTGCCAGTCTGCATACCCAAATGCGCGGCAAACCCTGCGAAGTTTATAACAACGACATGCGGGTCAAGGTCAGCAAGACCGGCATGTATACCTATCCGGATATCGCAGCCGTCTGCGGCGAGCCACAATTCGAGGACGCCGCAGTCGACACCCTGCTCAACCCGGTAGTCATCATCGAGGTGCTATCCGACTCGACTGAGCAATATGATCGCGGCGCCAAGTTCCGACACTATCGTACCGTGGCATCATTGCGCCATTATCTGCTGGTCGCACAAAGCGAATGCCGGGTAGAGCACTACGTCCGTGAGTCCAATAACCGCTGGCTGCTGACCGAATATCGGGAGATCGACGAGAGCATCGACCTGGCCGCGCTGGAGTGTCGGCTACGCTTGGGCGATATGTATGAGCGCGTGCTGGTAAACCCCTGAGAGCCGATCAGCTATTGCGGACGGCTAATCGCATAATGCGTCATGTAGGACACGACCGCCCTCACCGGGACCATCCGCACCGCGGGCTGGGCGTGGGCGTAGCGCATGAAGGCCGCCAACGCGGCCCAACGAGCGTCGCGGATAGCCAGGGTCGGGGTGTCTGAGTTTTCGATCTCGCCCGCGGCGTTGGGGACCCGGCCGAAGGCATAGAGGAATGAGTGAGTGCAGAGGATGAATGGCGCCCGGTTGCCGGCCAGGTGTCGATCGAGCGTATATTTCAGGATCGCGAGCATCTCAGCGGGTGTCACCCCGGCGTCGATCAGCAAGCCGTAGTCGAGCCCGGAGAAGGCACCGGTGGTTGGATCGAACACCGTGGGATAGCTGAAGCGACCGGTCAGCGGGCGAGCGTTAGCGCCGACAACCGCGTTGTGGCGCATGGCGCTCGCAATACGCCGACCCAGCCCGGCCCGGAATGCGTACCGAGTCGCGAGCGCGTCAGCGGGGACGAAAAAGGTCGTCGGCCCCACTTCCCAAAGCCCTGGGTGCGCACCCACCGGCGCCCACCCGAACGCTTTCGTCATGGCATCTGCATCCCGACTACCCTCATCCAGAGTATAGGGCCAGGAGCACTGGCTGCCGTCATCGCCTTTACCGAAGCAGTTGGGTATGCTCGAATCGTACCGATAGGCGAGCCTGGAGAGCGAGCTCAAGGCCGCGTCGTTATACCCAAGCAACGGGGCGCGAAATCCGCCGATGTCCGCTTGAGTCGCACCGACGCCAGCCTGACCCAACAGCATGTCGTTGGCCTTCTTGATCTCGGTGGTCCACTGCCCAATCGACCAATCGCGAGCGCCGCAACAATTCTCCTCCTCGCCGGGGAGGCCTGAGGTATTGGCCGAGTTCAACTCCATGCCGAGCACCCAGGACCCGCCATTGTAATGGGCATAGGTGTGATTGGCCATCTCATGTCCAGCGGCAAATCCCGCGCGCCAGACGGGCAGATCGTTGGATGGCTTCCACTGGGCATCCATATATCGGGTCGTCAAGAAGAAGGTACCCCGCACGGGCGTTGCATCGAATGGCATCCGGCCCTTCGTATCCACCGGATTCTTCCAGTCCGCCAGCAGGTCGAGATAGCCCTGCATACCGCCCACCGGGCGATACACCGCCTCGTCGCCGAAGTTGTCGTCGGAGGTAATAGAAACGAATTGGGGCACGTCGACGACCCGCTGCGCACCTGGTGGGGTGTTGGACCAGGGCAGCGACGCGCGTGCGGTCCCGCCCTGGTCTGGGTCGAACGCGAGGGCGAGCAGGTCGGATCCAAGAAGAGCAGTTAAGCCGCAAATGAACACAAAGAAACGCAAAATAAATAAGTGGCCTATTGGTTTGCCTCGAGCAAGCTCGGCGCGCCCGCCGGGCACACTGCCCACCTCAGCGAACAGCGGATAACCCATTATATTTATTTGCGTTCTCTTGCGTTCATTGGCGGCGAAATACTCTTCTAGGATGAACGGACACGCCCGCGGTGTGCTAGGCCGCAACGGCCTCATCCAGCGCCGGCGCGTCCACCGCGGCCACCGGCACCGCCCGGTTCAGGGCGGCCAGGACCGCCTTGAGCGAGGCCCCGACCACATCCCGGTCGATGGCCGCCCCGGCCACCCGTGCGCCGTCCAGGTTGAGCAGCACATAGGCCGCGGCCTCGGCATCGGTCCCGGCACCGATGGCGTGCTCCTGGTAGTCCAGCACCTGAATGGCCTGACCCGCCCGGCCGATCCAGGCATCGACAAAGGCGGCAATCGCCCCCTGGCCGTCCCCGCGCAGCGTGTAATCGCCCGTGGGGTCGCCGATCCGCACCTCGATCTGGTCGTGCCGGTTACGGATCAACCGATAGCTCAAGAGCCGACGCGGCCCGTCCTCGCGCACAAAATGCTCCCGAAACAGACGCTCGATCCCCACCCCATCGACCTCGCCGCCGCTGCGCTCGCTCTCGCGCTGCACCAACTGGGCCAGTTCAACCTGGAGCCAGCGGGGCAGGTTCAGACCATACTCCCGCTCCATCACGAAGGCCACCCCGCCCTTGCCGGACTGGCTGTTGACCCGCACCACCTCCTGGTAGGACCGACCGAGGTCCCGCGGGTCGATCGGCAGATAGGCCACCTGCCAGGGGGCGTCCGCCGTCTGCCGCTTGAGCGACTTGCGGATCGCGTCCTGGTGACTGCCGGAGAAGGCGGTATAGACCAGTTCGCCCACCCAGGGGTGTCGGGGGTGGGTCGCGATCCCGGTACAGTCGGCCACCACCGCCAGGATCTCGTCCGGGTGGCTGAGATCGAGCCCCGGGTCGATCCCCTGGCTATAGAGGTTCATCGCAAGCGTCACCAGGTCCATATTCCCGGTGCGCTCGCCGTTGCCGAGCAGGGTCCCCTCCACCCGGTCCGCCCCAGCGAGCAGTGCCAACTCGGCCGCCGCCACCGCCCCGCCCCGGTCGTTGTGGGTATGGACCGAGAGGATCAGCGCGTCGCGCCGACTCACATGGGTCGCAAACCACTCCACCTGGTCGGCAAAGCGGTTGGGGCTCGCCACCTCCACGGTCGCCGGCAGGTTGATGATACAGGGGTGCGCGGGGGTCGGCTCCCACACCGCCATTACCGCCTCACAGACCTCCAACGCATAGTCCGGCTCCGTGTTGGTGAAGCTCTCTGGCGAATACTGGAATGACCAGTGCGTGTCCGGATACCGGCCGGCGGCCTCACGCACCCAGCGGGCGCCCTGCACGGCAATCGCCTTCACGCCCGCCCGGTCGCTCCCGAACACCCAGTCCCGCTGCACCGGGGAGGTGGAGTTGTAGAGGTGGACAATCGCCCGCGGCGCCCCGACGAGCGACTCGAAGGTCCGCCGGATCAGCTCCTCGCGCGCCTGCACCAGGACCTGGATGGTCACATCCGCCGGGATCTGGTCTTCCTCAATGAGCCAGCGCACAAAGGCATAGTCCGGCTCGCTGGCGGCCGGGAAACCGACCTCGATCTCTTTGAGTCCCAAGCGCACCAGGAGCTGCCACAAGCGCCGCTTCTGCGCCGGCCCCATCGGCTCCAACAGGGCCTGATTGCCGTCGCGGAGATCCACGCTGGCCCACACGGGCGCCTTGAGGATGGTACGGTCTGGCCACTGCCGCTGCGGCATGGCCAACACCGGACCTGGACGATATTTGCGGTGGTCGAAGGGGATCATGGGCTGCTCGCTTGGTTGGCTGACGAGGCAAAGGTTACGCCGAAAGGCACGCCAGTGGATTGCCATTTCGGTCGCCAAGCCGATCAGTCGCGCAACTTCCTGCTAATTTTCCAGCGACGACCCCATTGAGCGCTAACCGATGCCTTGCGCGCCCCCGGTTTCGCCGTAAGATTCATCGTTGTCACGCCAAGGCGCCAAGCCCGCCAAGGTTTCTCAGTCGCTGATCGCTGCTGGGGAGCCCACGCGGCGCATCGTCTGGATGCCGGGCCGGCCCTTTTCGTATTGCTTGGCGAGCTTGGCGCCTTGGCGTGAGCAATGACCGGATTTCGGCTTAAATCCTTGGGAGCCTTATGATGAAACATCGGCACTTCCTGACCCTGGGCGTACTCGCCGTACTCGCCCTGCTCGCCGGGGCGGGCGCAGCGGCGGCGGATCGCTTCGATCCCCCACCGCTCACGGTCAGCCCTTCACCCACGGCCGAGACCAACCTGGCCCTGGGCGCGGGTGAGACGGCGATCGACACCGATGTCTCGCCGGCGGGCGCCACGGTCGCCGTCCTGGTACGGCGAGCTGACGCCGGGCTGGTCCTGCGACTCTGGACCCTGGACGGGACCCGGCCGGTCGCCGACTGGGCGCTCCCCGCCGGCCTCAAAGCCCGGGCACTGGCCTGGCACCCGCGCGGGGAACACCTCTTTCTGGCCGGTACCCAAGGCGACGAACAGGTCATCGCCCGGATCGCGGCCGACCCGAAACACCGCCAGATGGAGATCGTCTATCGCTCGCCGCGCGAGATTCGGCGCCTGCTGGTCGGTCCCCGCCCCTTCGAGACCGGGCGCGACAAGGCCGGCAACCCGGTCCTGGCCTATCGCCTGTTCTTCGGGCTCAAGGGGGCGGACGGGCGCTATGCGATCCGCTCAATCACCGAGGACGGACGGCGCGGCTATCAGGTGCTCGGACCCAAAAGCGGCCTCGCGCGCGTACCGGACACCGACGGCCCACCCAGCGAGATCACGGCCAATTGGGCCCTGCCGCTGGCCTTCCACCCCGGCGGCCATCTACTGTTGTGGGAAGACCAGGGGCATCGCTTCCGCGTGGCCAACTATGCCGGGGACCACTGGGCCAGCGCCCGGGTCCTCTTCGAGGATACCTTGCAGGGGGGCTCAGTCACCCCGACGCCCAACGGGCTGGGGCTGATCCAGTGGCGGCCCGGGACCGATGGGGTAACGGTCATCCTCGACCGGGGGCGGACCAGGACCGCCCAGTGCGCGGGGCATCGCTTCGCCGGCACGCCCTCCTCGGTCCCGGACGGTCGCGGCCTGGTCGGGGTCGAGCGCACGGAGGCGGGCTCCCGCCTGGTCTATTGCCCGATCGCCGTCCCGCTGGCGGACGTGACCAACGCCTGGCTATTTGCCCAGGCGGCGCCGGATCGCGAACTGATCGAGCAACGCGGCGGGCTGTTGCGCGACCTGGACCTGGATCAGGTCTACAGCCTCTATGAAACAGAGTCCTATTCCATGGACGACTGGGGTGCGCCGACCCCGGCGCGTCCCTATCTGGTCACGACCGACATCTTTTGGGAACTGCTGGCGGCCGCCTATGAAGGGCTCTTCATCAGCACCGAGCGGCACCAGACGATCCCCGCCTTCTGGGACCTGGTGACCGCGGCCGACCGCTATTACCGGGGCGCGGGCTCAACCTCGCCCTGGGCGCGGGTCTTCGCCACGCTCGCCGCGCTGCGCGACCCCAAAGCAGCGGACGCAGAGGTCGCCCTGATCCGGCGCGCCCAAGGGGAGGAGCTGTCGCCGGCCCTGGGGGTGCGGCTCAATTACGGCGAACTCCTACCGCGCGGACACTATGGCGCGGACCCGGAGTTCCAGACCTATTTCAAGGCCTTCACCTATCTCACCAAGCTCGCGCCTACGGGCACCCCCGTGGCAGACCTGCGGGGCCTGCCGCCAGCGGTGAGCGAGCAGGCAGCGCGCTGGATAGCGCCCTACCGCGCCTTCATCGCACCCTCGCGCGCCCCGCTGGTCTGGGGTGGCGGCAACGCCCTGCCCGCCTACGCCCGGCATCCGACCGATGATGCGGCGCTGTTCCCGCTCTCCTGGGGGTTCGACAACGAGATACTGCTCTCAACTGTCTTTCACCCCCAGTGGCCGCCGGCGGAGCAGATCGCCGGCCCCACGGGTCCGCGCATGCTCCCCTCGGCGCTCGACATCGCCGCGGTCCTGGGCAGCCCCTTGGCGGCCAGCCTGCTGCGGGACGACCTCGACCGCTATCCGCCGCTACGAGCGGTCCTCGGGGAACTGGCGCAACGCCGGACCGCGGGGACGCGCGGCGACCTCTACAACCGCTGGATCGACGCACTGGCGATGCAATGGGCGGGGGACCTGAAGGCACCCGGCCAGGGCGATGGGGCCTTATGGCAGGCCAAGCGGCTACAGACCGGCCTGGCCTCCTGGGCGACGCTGCGCCACGCCACCGTGCTGGTCAACGAGCGGATCACCGCCGAGGCCGGCGAGTCCGGTTTCGAGAACATCGTATTCAGCCCGCCACGCGGCGCGGTGGAGCCGGACCCCCGTACCTTCGAGGCCATCGCCGCACTGTTTGATGCGCTCGTCGCTCTGGTGGACGACAACCAGGGCATTCTGCGCGGCGAGATGGCCACCGAGGAGTTGGGCGACCTGGAGCCCGTGCGCCAGGCGGTGTCCGTGCGGCTGCGCGGCAGCGCGGACGAGGCCAGGCGATTCAAGGACATCGCCGAACGACAAGGACGCGGCGAGGCACTGAGCAGCGCGGACTACGAGGCGATTTATCATGTGGCCAGGGTCGCCGAGCACCATTTCCTGGTGTTCAAGAGCCTGGCCAACAAGGAACTGGCACTGTCGAACCCGGACCCCATGCCCAAGATCGCCGACGTGGCGGGCGACGGTCCCTACCTGATGGCCGCGGTGGGCCGCCCCATGGAGTGGGATCGGTTGGTGCCATTCTATGGACGCCGGCAACTGGTCAAGGGGGGCGTCTATTCGTTCTATGAGTTTGCCTCGCCGCAGCTCTTGGATGACGCCGCCTGGCGGGAGATGCTCGGGAGCCAGGCCCATCCGGCCTGGATCGCCCCCTTCGTGTCACGGCAAGGCCTGCCCGAGGAGGACCCGTTCTGACCACAACCGCCATGGCTCCCGAGCGCCACCTCGAACGATGAACCTGGAAAAAGCAGTTCTCACGCCAAGGCGCCAAGCTCGCCAAGGGTTAACAATGCGTTATCGCCGCGTGGTAACTCACCCGTCGGGTGATTCGGATGCTGTCCACATACTCTTGATTTTTCGTGGCGTCTTGGCGCCTTGGCGTGAGCAAGTTCCGGATTTAGGATGAAAGTGCGTATTCCGTTGAAAGTGGCGGGCGCCGGCCGTTCCCCCACCCCGCCCTCCCCCACAAGGGGGGGCGGAGACTTGGACCGCGCTCCCGGCGCGACTTTCACGCTCAAGCGGACCGTGTTCGTCCTGGTCCTGCTGCCGTACACATTCTGGGCCAGCGCCGGAGAGGATCGCCGCGGCCTGGCGGGCGTGGCCGGTGAGGTCCAGCTACTCTTCACCGGCGATATCCTCCTGTCCCGCCACGTCCAGGCGCAGATGCAAAAGACCGGCCGAGGGCCCTGGGACGGTTGGCCGCCGCTGTTGCGCCAGGCCGATTGGGTCCTGGGCAATCTGGAGGGCGCGGTGGGTGACGGCGCCGACTGCGCTCAGACGCCCCGCCCCTGCTTTGCCATCCCGGCAGCCGCGGTGCCATACCTGAGCGCGGCGGGCTTTCGTACCCTGGGGCTCGCCAACAACCATGCCGCAGATCTGGGCGAGCCGGGGCTCAGGGCCACCACTGAGGCACTGGCGCGCGCCGGATTGGACAGTATCGACTTCGCCGGCTCGCCGCGCTTTGTTCGCCTGGGCGGCGTAACCCTGGGCCTGGTGGCCTTCTCGATGGTGCCGGATGCGCAGGGCCGACGCCTCAACCTGCCGTCGTGGCTCCTCGCGCAGCGGCTGCGCCTGGCCCGCCGACTGGCGAACCTGGTGGTGGTCTATGTGCATTGGGGGACCGAGCTGCTGGACTGGCCCGCCACCGAGCAGCGCCAAGCGGCGCGCTGGCTCATTAGCCAAGGCGTGGACCTGATCGTCGGCCACCATCCCCATGTGGTCCAACCGGCTGAATGTCTGAACGGCAAGCCGGTCTTCTATTCGCTCGGCAATCATGTCTTCGACCAGAAATACCCGTCCACCAAAGAGGGCGTACTGGCCGACTGCCGGATCGGCGATGGACGACTGCGCTGCCACCCGATCGGCACCCAGACTGCGGCCGGGGACGCCTTTCCCCGGCTGGTCGCGACGACTGCGCAGACCCCCTCGCCGCTCGACGCCTGCACCGTCGCCTTAGGTCCAGCTTTCAGCGTGGCTGGCCTCACGTTGCGACCGGTGTCAGTCGCCGCGGACACGGCGGGCGCACCCGCGCGGATCGCGCTCGCGGCCTTTGAGTCCGACCAACCGCGTTGGCAGACCCGCCCGCTGGAACTCCTGGGCCTGGACGCAAGCCGATTCGCGGGGCCGGCGGGTCCGCCCCTGCTGTTGACCCTGGAGCGCCACCCGTCCTCGCTCGATCACGCGGATGACCCGCGCCCGTATGTCTATGAACTCGCGCCCAAGGGCCTGATTGCCCGCTGGCGCGGCAGTGCTTTGGCCTGGCCGCTGCTCGACGCCACCCTCGCACCGGACGACCCAGCAGTCCTGTGCGCACTGCACCGGGGCGACTCCTTTCTGGTGCCGGACCCGGCGACCACGCGCACCCGGATCGCCGCCTATCGCTGGAACGGCTTCGGCTTTTCCGGGCTGGACGATGCGGCAGCACTCGCAGGCTGTCGCGGGATTTGGGCGGAGACCCTCAGGCATCCGGGGCGCGAATGATCGCCTATGGTGGGTGCTCCGGCAGCGCCTCGGCATAAAGGGTCTCAGGGGCGATATCGATCTCGCCGGGCCAGGTCACGGTGCCGTAGTCCACCTGCGCCAGGCCGAAAAATCCGGGGTTGCGCAAGCGCTGGAAGACCGGGTAGCCGAGATAGGGGGTCATGTCAAAGCGGCGACGCTCGCCGTTGGCGAAGGTCAGGTGCAACCAGTGGTCGGGTTCCGGGGTAACAGCGACGACGGCAGGAAACATGATGGACATCTCAACGCAATGGGTCGATCGGGAAGACCGGCTCGCCGCGAACCGCCAGGGACCAGTTGGCCATCAATTCCTCCTCGTGCAGGTCGATCCAGACCTGGACCTGACGGGCCTTCTTCGACGGGAGGTCTCCTTCGAGCAACTCGCCCTCGGGGATTGCGAAGACCGCTTGCATCCCCTGATATTCCACATGGATGTGCGGCCGGTTGTGCTGCTTGGTATCCATGAACAGCATCCGAATGATGATGCCGTAAAACATGCTGATCGCCGGCATGAACGCCTCCAAAAAATCGCGAACCCTCGCGCCGGACGGGGCGATTGCCCCGTCCGGCCCAGGGTGACTCACCTCACCGGAGAATCCGACGAGCCTTTCAAGGTGAAATTGACGGTTGCATAACCACTGGAGGGGATCGAATGGCGTCCAAGGCTGTTGCCGTTGACATAGACATCCGCCGATTGGCCACAGGCCGACGATCCCATATCGAGCTGATAGCCGCCGTTCTTGGGATACGCCTTGGTGCTGTTCCAACTGGTGGAGACGGTCGCCGTGCCATCCACCTTGGAGCCATCGGTACGCGCGGCGGAGCCTTGAATACCGCAGGCCAGGGCCGGGCCGGTCGCGATCAGGGCGGCCAGTCCGCCAATCAGAAAGAGCGTCTTTTTCATGGAAGTCCATCCAGGGTGTGGTTAAATTGGTGTTGTTTGTGCCCAGGTGCTTTACCCGTTACTCAAGGTTCTCGCACAAGGCAAGAGGGGAAAAGGGTAAAGGGCTACGGAGTCCTCGCCGAAACAACTCCCACCACCCGGAACCCGACGAGGTAGTCGCGGTCGGCGGGGGTGACGTAGATGCGGTAGGCGGCGCGGCAGCCGTACGGGAGGTCGCCCCAAGCCCCGCCGCGCAGCACCCGGGGCATGACCCCATCGCTCCGCCGGTAACAACTTCCCGTCCAGGCGGATCCGTTACCCGGCGCGCCCGCGTAGCTCTCATGGTAACAGTCCGCCACCCACTCGAAGACGTTACCGGCCATGTCGTACAACCCCCAGGCGTTGGGCTTGAGCTGGCCCACCGGGTGGGTCTTCTCGCCCGAGTTCTGGCTATACCAGGCATACTGGCCCAGTGAATCCGCGTCGTCGCCCCAGTAGTAGGTGCTGGTGGAACCGGCGCGGTAGGCGTACTCCCACTCCGCCTCGCTGGGCAGCCGGTAGCAGGCACCGCACCCCTCGCGGTCCTTCAGCGCCTTGAGGAACACCTGGATGTCGTCCCAACTGACCTGCTCCACCGGGTTGCTGCTCCCCTTGAACTTGGAGGGGTTGGAGGACATGAGCCCCATCCACTGCTCCTGGGTCACCTCCGTAGTCTGCATGTAAAAGGGCTCACCGATGCGCACCGGGTGGTCCGGGAGTTCGTTACCGCCGCGCTCAAAAATGGGGTTGCAGCCCATGGTGAAGGACCCGGCGGGAATCAAGGCGAAGGTCATGCCGATGCTGTTGCGATAGGTCTGGGGCGGGGACTCGGCGTGGACACTGACCGCCGCCAACAGGGTCAGCGAGGCGACGGCCAGGGTGACGGGGGCGGTGCGACGCATGGGCAAAGCTCCTTTCGTGTTGTGGTAGGCGTCGCGGATTGTAGCGCGAAGGCCGGGGTTGTGGCTATCGAACGGTCAGGTATAACCGTCCGCTCCCACCATTCGCCGACCGCCGTAGGGTGGATAAGCGAAGCGCATCCACCACCCCGCCCGCTGCCACCGCGCCTGGTGGATGCGGCGCGCCCAACCGCCCTGCCCAATCCCAAACCACCTGTGGCGCGCCTTATCCACCCTACGAACGTTCTCGTTCCCACGCTCCAGCGTGGGAATGCCGTGCGGGCGCTCCGCGTCCGGTCTTGGCACTGGACGCAGAGCGCCCGCACTTGCTCCCACGCGGGAGCGTGGGAGCCAGAAGACAACAGAGAAAAGCAGTCGGGTATTACCTGGCCGCGCCGCGGCGCCTGCGCACCCCCCGAGGCCGGATCGCGACCAGATGCCACTCCCGCGGGCAGAACCTAAACATTTAGTCACTTGACCCCGCCCGCGCCGCTGTCGACTCTATGGCACCCTGACGTTTCGGCCGGTCTGCCGCGCGGACCTGGCCACCCATCCACAGAACCGGACACGGGAGTCAATGCATGATCGAGGTTCGAAACTTAAGCCGGAGCTACGGCACGCTCAAGGCCGTGTCGGAGGTCTCCTTCGACATCGGCCACGGCGAGATCGTCGGGCTGCTCGGCCACAACGGGGCCGGCAAGACCACCATCATGAAGATGCTGACGGGCTACCTGGAGCCGAGCGGCGGGACCATCCGCATCGACGGGCTCGCACTCGCCGAGCACCGCCGCGAGGTCCAGCGCCGGGTCGGCTATCTGCCGGAGAATTGCCCGCTGTACCCGGAGATGACGGTGCTGGACTCGCTCCAGTACCAGGCGGTGCTGCACGGGTTGCCGACCGGCGAGCGCCCGGCCGCCATCCGCCGCGCGGTGGAGCGCACGGCCCTTGAGGCCAAGGCGAGTGCGCAGGTCGCGACCCTCTCGCGCGGCTACCGGCAGCGCCTGGGGGTGGCACTGGCCATCCTGCACAGCCCGAAGATCCTGATCCTGGACGAGCCCACCAATGGCCTGGACCCGACCCAGATCCAGCACATGCGCGAACTGATCCAGGAGCTGGCGCGGGATGCCACCGTCATCGTCTCCACCCACATCCTCCAAGAGGTCGAGGCGGTGTGCCAACGGGTGCTGATCATGAGCGGCGGGCGCCTGGCGCTGGATAGCGATCTGAACGCCGTCGGGCGCAGCCCTCGCCTCTTGGTGACCCTGGATCGCCCGGCGGCAGAGGCCCAACCACTGTTGGCCGCCATCCCGGGGGTGAGTGCCGCGACCCTGCTCGACAGCGACTCGGCCTATCACCGCTTCGCCCTCACCCTACCCGATGCCCAGACCGCGGCCCCGGGTGTGGCGCGTGCCGTTGCTGAGCGCGGCTGGGACCTCTTTGCACTGGAGCCGGAGCGCCGCGACCTGGAGGCCCTGTTCCGGGCCATCTCCGAGTCGGCGCCGCTCAATCCCATCGCCGCGCCCAAGGAGGCCGCCCATGTCTGACATCCTGCGCATCGCCCGCAAGGAGCTGTCCGTCTTCTTCGGCTCCCCGGTCGCCTATATCTTTATCGGCGCCTTCCTGGCCGTGTGTCTCTTCGTGTTCTTCTGGGTCGCCGCCTTCTTCGCACGCAACATCGCCGATGCCCGCCCGCTCTTCGAGTGGATGCCGGTCCTGCTGATCTTCCTCTGCGCCGCGCTCACCATGCGCCTCTGGAGCGAGGAGCGCCGCGCCGGGACGCTGGAGACCCTGCTCACCCTGCCGGTGCCGACCTGGCGACTGGTGACGGCCAAGTTCCTGGCGGCGCTCGCCCTGGTGGCCATCGCGCTGGTACTCACCCTGCCGCTACCGGCGACCATCGCGCTCTTGGGGCCGCTCGACTGGGGTCCGGTCATCGGCGCCTATGTGGCCACCCTGTTGCTCGCGGCGGCCTATCTGTCCATCGGGCTCTTCGTCTCCTCCCGGACCGATAACCCCATCGTGGCACTGATCGGCAGCGTGCTGCTGTGCGCCATCTTCTATCTGCTGGGCGCGGACGCACTGACCAACCTGTTCGGCAACCGCGGGGCCGAGGTCCTGCGCCTGCTGGGCAGCGGCTCGCGGTTCGACTCGATCACCCGCGGGGTGATCGACCTGCGCGACCTCTATTATTACATCAGCATCGTCGGCACCTTCCTGGCGCTCACCACCTACAGCCTGGAGCGCCTGCGCTGGGCGGCCGACAGCGACAAGCCCGAGGGGCATCGCCGACTCACACTGTTCACTGTGCTGGCCGCCGCCAACCTGCTGGCCGCCAATCTGTGGCTCAACTCGATCGACAGCGCCCGGGCGGACCTCACCCAGGGCAAGCTCTACACCATCTCGGAGGCGACCCGCGGCTATCTCGGCCAGCTCCAGGAACCGCTCTTGATCCGCGGCTATTTCAGCGCCCAGACCCATCCGCTGCTCGCCCCATTGGTGCCCCAGATCCGCGACCTGCTCAAGGAATATCAGGTGGCCGGGGGCGGCCGGGTGCGGGTGGAGTTCATCGACCCGGCGGACCACCCGGACCTGGAGCGGGAGGCCGGCGAGCAATACGGCATCCACCCAGTCGCCTTCCAGACCGCCAGCAAGTACCAGGCAGGCGTGGTCAATTCCTATTTCGACGTGGTGGTGAAATATGGCGACCAATTCGAGCACCTGGGCTTCCAGGACCTGATCGACGTCAAGTCGCGCGGTGAGACCGAACTGGACGTGCGCCTGCGCAACCCCGAGTACGACATCACCCGGGCCATCAAGAAGGTCCTCTATGGCTATCAAGGCGGCGGCGACCTGTTCGGCGGGCTCAAGGCCCCGGTGAAGCTGCGTGCCTTCATCTCCGCCAAGTTGCCCAAGCCCCTGCCCGGCCTTAGCACCGATCTCACCGCGTTGCTCACCGAGATGCAGGCCAAGTCCAATGGCCGTTTCAGCTTCCAGGTCCAGGACCCGGGCACCGACCAGGCCCTGGCCCGCGAGGTGAAGGAGCGCTTCGGTTTCAAGCCGATGGTGGCCGGCCTGCTCAATCCGAACCCCTTCTATTTCTATCTGGTCCTGGAGTCCGGCGGGCGGGCGGAGCCGGTGGCCTTGCCTGAGTCGTTGGACAAGGCGGGGTTGCAGCGCGCCATCGAGGCCGGGATCAAACGCTTCGCCCCGGGCGTACTGCGCACCCTGGCGGTCTATACCCCGCCCCAGGCCGCCCCTCAATACGGGAGGCCGCCCCGGCAATCCGCCGCCTTCGGTCAGTTGGAACAGCGCCTGCGTGACGGCTTCAACCTCAAGGAGACCGATCTCAAGTCCGGCCAAGTCCCGGCGGACACCGACCTGCTGCTGGTCCTGGGGCCGGAAAACCTCGATCAGAAACAGCAGTTCGCCATCGACCAGTTCCTGATGCAGGGGGGCACCACCCTGGTGGCCGCCGCCAGCTTCAACGTAGACCTGGGCCGCGGGGGCATCAACGCCCGACCCCAGACCACCGGGTTGGAGGACTGGTTCGCGGTCCAGGGCATCACCCTGGGCAAGTCGCTGGTGCTCGACCCGCAGAACACCCCCTTCCCGATCCCGGTGCAGCGCAACCTGGCCGGCTTCATGGTGGAGGAGTTGCAGATGGTCGACTACCCCTACTTCCCCGACGTGCGTGCCGATGGCCTCGCCGCCGACTCAGGGATCACGGCCAACCTGGGGCAGCTCACCATGAACTGGTCATCGCCGATCCAGATCGACCCCGCCAAGACCAAGGGGCGCACCGTCACCACCCTGATCCACAGTTCGCCCGCGGCCTGGACCAGCGACTCCACTGCGCTGCAACCGGACTTCAAGGCCCATGGGAAACTCGGCTTTGCGCGCGGCAAGGATCGCGGCACCCAGGTGCTGGGCGTCGCGCTGGAGGGGCGCTTTGAATCGGCCTTCGCCGGCAAGCCCTCGCCCCTGGCGGCGGCCGCCCCCGCGGCACTCAAGCCGGCGGACCCCAAGGCGGACCCCAAGGCAGCGCCCGAACAACCGGACGCCAAGGACGATGGCAAACAGGCGGTGGCCGCTGGCGTGATCGAGTCCTCCCCGGACACGGCGCGCCTGATCCTGATCGGCTCGCAGAGCTTCCTCACCGACACCGCCATCAGCCTGGCCAGCGAGGCGACCCAGAGCCGCTATCTGAAACCCATTGAGCTGATCCAGAACGCGGTCGAGTGGTCACTGGAGGACCGCGGCCTGCTGGCGCTGCGCGGGCGCGGCCAGTTCAGCCGACTCCTGACCCCGTTGAGCCGCGAGGGACGCATGGTCGTCGAGTACCTGAACTATGCGCTCGCCCTGGCCGGTCTCGGGCTCCTCTATGGGCTCGCCCGCCGCGCGCGCACCCGTCGTGACCTGGCCCAGGCACGCTATCTCACCCCCGCCAAGTCCGCAGGGAGGGCTTGATCATGGAACCACGCCTGTCTAACACCGTCCGCGACTGGCTCGTCAGCCTGCGCACCCCGGTGGCCTTCTACCCGGCCATCCTGCTCGGCGCCCAGATCGTCCTGGCCATCGGCCTGACCTGGGCCGCCCGCGGCACCCTGGACCCGAGCGTCGGGGAGGGCCGACTGCTCACCTTTGACCCCAAGGCCATCGCCAGCGTGCGCATTGAGGGGGCCGGCGAGACCCTCACCCTGAGCCGCGGCAAACAGGGCTGGGCGATCGCGGACCTCAAGGACTTCCCGGTCGAGGGCACCAAGGTCGAGGCGCTGCTGGACAAGCTGGCCGGGCTCAAGCGCCCGCTGCCGGTCGCCACCAGCGCGGCCGCCCAGCGGCGGCACAAGGTGGCGGACGATGGATTCGAGCGCAAGCTGACCCTGGAGGCGGGCGGCAAGCCGGTCGCCACCCTGCTCCTGGGCGACTCGCCCGGGTTCAAGCGCGAGTTCGCCCGCCCGGCCGGCGATGCCGCGGTCTACGATCTCGACCTGCCGCTGTTCGAGGTTTCCAACCGCCGCGATGACTGGTTGCAGCGTGACACCCTGAAACTGGATGAGGAGAAGATCGACTCGATCGCCACCGCCGACTGGACTCTGACCAAGGACAAGGACGGCTGGCACCTGGCCGGCACCACCGACAAGCCGACTGCCGCGGCCGTCACCGGCCTGCTGGCGCGCGTCGGCAACCTGGGCTATCGCGGCGTGCTGGGCATCGAGGACAAGCCAGAATACAACCTGGCCACCCCGGCGCTGGACCTGACGGTGCAACTGGCCGACGGCAGCCGCCACGTCTATCGCATCGCCCAGGCCAAGGATAGCAAGGACTATGTGCTCAAGGCCGGCGACCGGCCCTGGTATTTCAAGCTCTCGGAGTTTGACCTGGAGGGGCTGCTCGGGCTGAACCGCGACAAGCTGCTAGGCATCGCACCCAAGGTCGCACCGCCGGCCGCCGCGCCACAGGGAGCGGCAACGGGCGGCCCGGCGCCGGGTGCGCCGGCCGGCGATCAGGCCCCGCCAGCGCTCGGAACGCCGGACGCGAATGCGCCAGCCGCTGAGCCGGTCCCGCTGGAGGCCGGGATAGAGGATGCGGATGCGCCGGCCGGCGACGAGCCGACACCGGACGCCGCGACCGAGGGCGACGAGGCCCCGCCGGAGGCCGAGTCAGAGGGCGATGTGGCGCCCGCCGAAGACCAGGATGCACCGGCGGATACGCAGGACGGTGACATGGCGGCACCCGCCGCGAAGGACCAGACGCCGCCCGCACCCGCCGCCAACTAGCCCGACGAAAAGGATCGGGGGCATCCCGCCCCCGCTCCTACCCTATCTCCCGTGGGTGCGGCTTCAGCCGCGACGAGGCCACGGCCGCTTGCGAGGAACCGACCAGCTCGTTCCTCACCGAGAAGTCGTTGATCCCCTTGAAACCGTCCAGGTCGATGAAGAGGACGGCCAATTGATGGATGGCGATCCGCGCAGCACCGGGTCGTCGTCCACCACCCGGGCGCGGTAGGGCTGGTCGCGGGGGGCCATCAGCATGGCGCGTCGCCGCCCCCGGTCTCCCGCAACTGCGCGAGCGCCGGCAGGACGCGGCCGGTCTCGGTCTCCAGGTCGGCAATGACCCGCGCGTCGAGCGGGGGGGCGGACTGGGCCTCGCCCGGCGGTACGGACGGCGACCCAGCCGCGGGCATGGCGCCCACCGGCGGGGCCGGCTCCGCCGCCGCTGGCGTGGCCGGCGCGACGCGGGTCCACCAGCGGTCCAGGGTGGCGAGCAGGTCGGGGGCACGGATCGGCTTGGATAGATAATCGTCCATCCCGGCCGCCAGACAACGGTCCCGCTCCGCCGCGAAGGTGTGGGCGGTCAGGGCCACCACCACCTGGTGTCTGCCGTTGGCGCGCCGGCGCTCATGCTCACGCAAGGCCCGGGTGGCGGACAACCCGTCCAGCACCGGCATCTCGCAGTCCATCAGCACCACGTCGAAGGCCCGCTGGGTCAGGATCTCCAGGGCCTCGGCCCCGTCGCTGGCCACCTGGACGCGGCAGCCCGCCCGATTGAGGATGCCGCGCAGGACTTGCTGATTGATGTTGTTGTCCTCCACGGCCAGGATCAGGCAACCGTCGAGTCGGATGCGCTCGGGGCTGCGCACCCCCACGGCGGGCTCCGCGGCGGCACCACCGAAGAGGCGCGACAGCGACTCCAAGAGCGGACGGCGCCGCACGGGCTTGACCAAGGCGTCGTCGGCGCCGAGCGCGCGCGCGCGGCGCCCCTCCCCCACCTCGTCCATCGAGGTCTGCATGACCACCCGAATCTTGCGCCCGGCCGGGTCCGCGCGCAGCCGGGTGAGGACCTCGAACCCATCCACGTCCGGCATCATCCGGTCCAGCAGGACCAGCTCGAAGGGCACCCCGGCGGCCTGCGCCGCGGCCAGTCGCTCCAGGGCCGCCGGGCCGCTCGCCGCTTCCTCGGACACCATCGCCCAGGCGCGGCATAGACCACTCAAATAGAGCCGATTGGTGGCGTTGTCGTCGACGATCAGGACGCGCCGCCCGGCCAAGACCTCCACGTCCCCCGGGCGCCAGGGCGGGGCCGCCGCCGCCGGGGCAGCCTCCAAGGGGATCACGAAGCAAAAGCGGCTACCCTGCCCCGGGGGGCTCTCCAGCTCCAGGCTGCCGCCCATCATCTGCACCAGTTGGTTGCTGATGGCGAGCCCCAGACCGGTACCGCCAAAACGGCGGGTGGTCGTGTTGTCGGCCTGACGGAAGGCCTCGAAGATGTGCGCGCGCGCCGCCGGGTCCACCCCGATACCGGTGTCGGAGACCGCGAACCCGATGCGCTGGGGCGCGGCCGCTGACGGCTCCAGCCAGACCCGCAACCCCACCTCGCCCTGCTCGGTAAATTTGATGGCGTTACCGATCAGGTTGACCAGCACCTGGCGCAACCGGGTGGGGTCGCCGATGACGGCGGTGGGCACCTGTGCCGCGACATCGCAGATCGCCTCCAGGCCCTTGGCCAGGGCCTTACCCGCGAGCATCTGCATGGTCTCCTCCGCCAACTCCGGGAGGTTGAACACGGCATGTTCAAGCTCCATCCGACCGGCGTCGATCTTGGAGAAGTCCAGCACGCCCCCGATGACATCCAATAGCCCCTCGGCGGAGGCGATTCCGCCGTCTACATAATGCCCCTGCTCGGCACTCAATTCAGTCCCCTTGAGCAGCTCCAACATCCCCAGCACGCCATTCATCGGGGTGCGAATCTCATGACTCATGCTGGCCAGAAACTGACTCTTGGCGATATTGGCCGCCTCGGCCGCCTCCTTGGCCTGATTGAGCTCGACCAGCTGCACGCTCAAGGCGTGGCGGGCCTGGGTAATCTGCCGGACATAGATCCAGACCGCCACCACGCAGCCGATCACAGCGCTCCCCAGCAGCGCCAGCAAGAGCGCCAGCCACTGACGATCCCGATCGAGGACGAGGATATCGGGCTGGGCCTCAGTGACATACACGCTGACCCCCTCCTGCGGCAATGACGACTGGGCGAGCAACACCGGCGCCTCACCGCCATTGAAACGTATCAACTGGGGATAACGGGGATCGCCCCAGGGCTCGATAGGCAGCGCCTTCAAGTCCTTCCTGGCATAGCGTGACTCGGTCGCTTTAGCACTCAGCGTGCCCAGGGTATTACCAGGTAATGCACTGAATTCCAGCGTCTTATCTCTGGCGAGAATCACCACCCCGAAGCGATCGGCGATGAATGAGTCCGCTTGTCCGAGCCAATGGCTCAGCACCGACAGATCGATCTTACCGGCAATGACGCCCAGCACCCGACCATCGTCC
The DNA here is from genome assembly GCF_903946935.1 of uncultured Thiodictyon sp. GTDB lineage: Bacteria > Pseudomonadota > Gammaproteobacteria > Chromatiales > Chromatiaceae > Thiodictyon. The sequence continues at coordinate 6,026 of NZ_CAJAXH010000035.1, read as the reverse complement.
TCGACCGGGGCGGAAAAGAACAGTCCGGGGATGCCGGTCTTGCGCCCGACGGCAAATTGTTGACCGAGGCCGCCGGCCATCGCCTGACTGAAATAGTCCCGGTCATGGTAGTCCGTGCCGATAAAGCTTTCGACCAGCGGCCAATTGCTGGCGGCGATGCAATAGCCATCGAGGTTCATCACCCAGATGACGCTCAATATCGCCATATCGGCCGCCGACCGCTCCAACAACTGGTCGACCGGGTGCAGAACCGGGTCGAGGGTCCATTGCGCGCGTCGTTGTGCAACCGGCAGCGGTGCGGCCCCGGCGGTATCGGGAGCACGCTCGAGCATCTCCGCGATCTCACGACTGCGCCCCAAGGCGGCCGGAATCCCGTGAATCAGCTTGAGTTGGTTGGCCACACCCACCGACAACCCGGACAGGTTTTGCTCCAGACGCCGCTGCCCCGCGGCCAGCGAGTCGTGCGCCCGCCGCTCAGTGAGGACACCGGCAATCTGCCAGGCCGCCAAGAGCCACAGCACGATGACGATACCCACGGCCAGCAGCAGGCGCCGCCAGCCGGAGTTCCCCGCCCCGCGTGGAAGTGAATGGTCATCGGTCATCGTGGATTCTCCAGATCGGCGCCGTCAGTCCAGGACCAGGCTGACCATCCCATCCGCCAGCTTGGTCTCGAACCAGGTACATTTGGGCGGCATGGTCTCGCCCAGGTCCGCCACCGCGATCAGGTCCGCCAGCGGGGTGGGATACAGCGAGAAGGCCACGCGCATGATACCGCTGTCCACCGGCTGGACCAGCCCGCCCAGACCGCGGATACCGCCGACGAAGTCGATGCGCGGATCGTGTCGGGGGTCACCCAGGCCCAGGATCGGGGTCAGCAACTGGTCCTGGAGCAGGCGCACGTCCAGGCGGGCCACCGGGTCGTGCCGCGGGACGCGCTCCGGGTCCAGCGTGAGACGCGACCAGGCGCCGTCCAGGTATAGGCCGAACTCGCCGGGCTGCGTGGGCGCAACCGGCACGGCACTGCCGACCACCCTAAAGCGTTCCGCGACCTGCCGCAGGAAGGCCGCCGCGTCCAGCCCATTGAGATCGCGCACCAGCCGGTTGACGGCCAGCACCTGGAGTTCATCGCCCGGGAAGCTGACGGCCAGGAAGCGGTTGTAGGACTCGGCGCCGGTATGCTGCGGGTTGGCCGCCTGGCGCGCGGCGCCGATGCGCTCGGCGGCAGAGGTGCGGTGGTGACCGTCGGCGATATAGAGCCGCTCTTGCGCATCGAAGCCGGCCGTGAGTCGGTCGATGGTCGGCTGGTCCGCTACCGCCCAGAGTGTATGCCGCACCCCGTCCGCGGCCAGGGTGTCGATCGCCGGTGTGCCCTGGGCGACGGCCGCCAGAGTGTCGTCAATCGCCGGGTCGCGGCGATGGATCAGGAAGGCCGGGCCGGTCTGGGCGTTCAGGGCCGCGATCTGTTGCACCCGGTCGTCCTCCTTGGCGGCCAGGGTGACCTCGTGCCGTCGGATCCGCCCGGCGCGATAGGCCGCGAGCGAGGCCGCCAGCACCAGCCCGGTCTGGACCTGCGGCCCGCGCGTCAGCCGATAGACGTAATAGCAGGGGCGCCCATCGCGCTCCAGCAGGCCCGCCGAGCGCATGCGCTCCAGGGTTGCCACGGCCTGGGCATAGCAGGCCGGGTCATAGGGGTCCAGGTCCGGCGACAGGTCCACCTCCGGGCGCGACAGGTGCAGAAAACTCCAGGGGCGCCCGGCGACCAGGGCGCGCGCCTCATCGGCGTCCATCACGTCATAAGGAGGGGCGAGCAGCTCGGCCGCGCGTCCGGGGGCCGGGCGCAGACCGGCGAAGGGGGCAATCAGGTGCATGATCCAAAATCCGGCAATCACAAAGTCGTAGCCGATCTGGTCCCCACGCGCCGCGTCACTGCGATTAAGTTAAGGCGACCTGGCTCCCACGCTCCTGCGTGGGAGCAAGTGCGGGCGCTCCGCGTCCAATAGCTAGCCCGGACGCAGAGCGCCTGCGCGGCATTCCCACGCGGGAGCGTGGGAACGAGAAGCCGAGCCGTCGGCGCTTAACTTAATGGCATTGACGCGGCGCGTGGGGACGAGGGCGAAAAGGCCGACACACTATACCCCCCGGCGGGGTCGGGTGCGGATCAGTCCCGCCCGACCAGTTCCAACAGGGCGTCCGGGTCCAGGTCGGCGAGCGGGCGGTTGCCGTCCAGGGTGACGGTCAGGACCTCCACCCGGTGCTCGATGCGGATGCGCGCAGCGGCCTCCACCAGGGCCTTGGCGCGGCGGCGCTTGGCGATGCGGTCGGCGATGTCCAGCACGGTGAGCACCGCACCCGGGATCGCCAGGATCAGGCCGGCGACCGCCACCGGGTCCACCGCCTTGTGGCCGGGGGCGGCGGCGGGGAGCGGGCGCGGGGTGAGCGTCAGGCCCGCGTCGTCCAGTGCCGCGGCCAGTGTACGCGCCGCCGCCTCGGGCGCGGCGCCGGTCAGGATCAGTTCCAGGTCTCGCATCGCTTGGGGTCTCCGTGGGTGGCCCCGGGGCTGCCGGGGTGGTTGGGACGGGTTGGGGCGGGCGGCGCGCCCGGGGTCAGGACGGGTCCGGGCACTGCATCCCGACCTGTTGCAGGATCGACTCGATCTCTCCGGCCTCCATCGGGAGGCGCAGACGGCGGGCCTCGGCGAGTGCCAGACAGAGCAGCCGGTTGGCCTCCGGGGCATCCTCGCGGCGGCCGGTCTGGGCCAAGCGCTTCAGCAATATGATCGCGATGTTGGTACGGCAAGCGAGGAGTTCCCGCACGTCGCCCAGGCGCTCGTAGACGGGCAGTTCATCCAGGGTGCGGATGCTCAGTGCCGCGTCGAGGTCCCCGCGGGCCGCCAGTATTTCGGCGATCCTGCCCTGGCATATGGCCTTCTCGCACACGTCGCCCAGACGCTCGTAGACCGGCAGTTGCTCCGCGGTACGGATGCGCAGGGCCTCGTCGAGGTCCCCGCGGGTCTGAAGGATATCGGCGATCTTGCCTTGACATACGGCCTCTAAGCGCAGGTCGCCTAAGCGCTGGTAGACCGGCAGTTCCTCATCGGTATAGATAGGCAGCGCCGCGTCGAGGTCCCCGCGAGCCTTGAAGATGTCGGCGATCTTGCCCTGGGTGATAGCCTTCGCGCGCAGGTCGCCCAAGCGCTCGTAGACCGGCAGTTGCTCCTCGGTGCGGATGCGCAGGGCCTCGCCGATGTCACCTCTGACAGTAAGTATATCGGCAATCTGGCCCTCGGTGACGGCCTTGGAGCGCACGTCGCCCAAGCGCTGGTACACCGGAAGTTCCACCTCTCTCCGGATGCGCAGTGCCGCGTCGAGGTCCCCGCGCTGAAACAGCCGGCTGGCATGCGCGTCGATCAGCAGGAGCGCGCCGGCCTCGATCTCCCCCCCGCCCCGCCCCAGCGCCGCTACCCTTTGCGCCAGCAGCGCATCCGCGCCGGATCCGTTCCCCGCGGCGCCGATCACCCGTGCCGCCTGGGCCACCAGCAGGGGCGGCAGCGGCTCCCCGGCGCCCTCGATCAGCCCGACCAGTTCACCGGCGAACCCGGCCGCCGCCGCATAGCTGGCATCCTCCAGCCAGCAGATGGTCGCGGCCCCGCAGTCGGCGGCGATCAGGGCATCCCGGGCGGCGAGTGCCAGCGCGCCGAGCTGCCAGTCGGCCACCCAGGGCCGCTCGCCCCCGGCACCGCCCCAGGCGGCATACAGTGGTCCGACGGCCAGGCGCGCCACCGCGGCCCGGTCCGCCTCGCCCAGGGCCGGCAGCCGGGCGCGCGCCAGCGGGCTCAGGCGCACCGCGTCGCGGGCGCCGGTGACCGGGTCCTCGCCGGGCTCGGCCAGGGCCAGGTCGGTGAGGCGTTGCAGGTCCCCGCCGAGTTCAGCCGCCAGGGTGCGCGGCACCGGCAGGTCGCACAGGCCCATGGCCTGGAGCAGGACCCGGCCGCCGTCGCCGGCCAGGGCGATCAGTGCATCGACCGCGATCCCCTCCAGCAGGGCGCGCACGGTCTCGTCCCCGGGGAGGTCACCGCCCGCGAGATACGCCTCCATCTGGGCGAGCGCCTCCGCGGCGGCTGGGAGCGGGACGGCCGCGTTGAGCAGCAGCCGGGTGATCAGGAGGTCTTGCAGCCCGGGGTTGCCGCGGGCGGCGGCCAGGGCGCGGGACAGCAGGTCGTCCGCCGGGGCCGTGACGGCGGCGAGCCGGGCGGGCGTGGCCGACTGTTCCTGGCGCAGCAGGAGCTTGCGCTCGGTGGTCGGCTGGAAGCTCGGCAGTTCGATGCGCGCGAGCCGCCCGGCGAGGTCCGCGCGCCCCGTGGTCAGCCGAAAGGGGAAACGGCTGGTGACGATGAGCCGGCTGTCGGTCGTGGCCGGGTCGAAGGCGCCCAGGATGGCGGCGATGAGCCCCGCCTGCGCGGTGCGCACCGGACGCACCCCGGGGGCCTCCTCCAGCAACTGCTCGAAGTCGTCGAGGACCAGGAGCAGGGCCGGGGCCGCGGGGCCGCGCTCCCGGCAGGGGCCGCGCTCCCGGCAGGGGCCGCTCAGCAGGTCGGTCAGCAGGTCGCCGAGCGCCTGCACGGCGGCCTCCGGACCGGTCTCTGCGGCGGCGCGCACCAGCGCCTCGCCGGCGCGCAGGCAGTCGCGGGCCGCCGCGTGGGGGTGCAGGGCCTCGGCCAGGCGCTCCAGCAGGTCGCGGACGCCGAAGCGCCCGTGCAGGACGGCGAGCGCCCGGCCGGCGCTCAGGCGGTTGACGATGCGCGCCGCCAGGCTGGACTTGCCGAGCCGGCCCATGCCGGTGATCAGAACCCCGGCATGGTCGCCACCCTCCAGCACCCGCAGGGCCTGCTGGATCTCGCGACGGCGCCCGACGAAGAGGGCATGGGCGGCCACCGGGACCTCCTTGCCGAGGAATTCCTTCTGGTCGTGGGTGGCGGGCCGCAGCGAGCGCTTGCGCCCGCCGCCCACCAGCGCGGCGAGTCCCGACCCCTGGTCGCCGAGCCAGAGCCGCGCGTGGTGCCAGTGGCGGCTGACCCCGGGGTCCGGGTCCGCGAGCAGGGCCAGGCGGGCCTCGGCGACGGCGAGCGCCAACGGGACGCCGTCGGCGAGTCGGCGGTAAAGCCGGGCGGCAAAGCGGGTGGCCGCGATGTCCGCGACCGCGCCATCCCAGCCGATGACGGCGGGCAGGCCGGCCTGGACCAGGGCGGCGGCGAGCGGGCAGGCCAGGCCCCCGGCCGCGGCCGGCCCCGGACCCGCCTTGGCCCCGGGGCCGGGCGGCAGGGCCGTGCCCGGGCGCTCGGGCGCGGCGGCACTCAGACACGCCGAGAGGAACAGGAGCCGGGGCCGCGCCGATTGCAGCGCGCGCACCAGGGCCGCGGCGTCGGTCGGCGCCTGGCCGTAGCCGCCGTCCTCCAGCAGGAGGACGGGCCTGGGGTCGGACCCCGGGCCGTCGCGCCAGGCGTGGTGTCCGTGGCAGGAGAGGTGCAGCACCGGGAGCCCCCCGACCTCGGCCAGGTGCCGGGCGAGCGCGGACGCCTCGCCGCTCTCATCCACCAGCAGGTCCAGGCCGGTGTCGCCGACGGCCGTGAGGATGGCCGCCTCCTCGTTCTCGTAGTCCAGTTCGCTGCGGTAGAAATCCCGGCCGATGGCCAGGGCCGCCGCCGCGTCCGGGCGCTGCTCCAGCGACCAGTAGCGGGCGGCGAGCGAGCGCAGCTCCCCCAGGGCCGCGGCGTCGAGCGCGCGGGCGGGGCCGACCGGCACGGTGCCGTCCAGGAAGCGAAAGCCGGCGACTTCGATCAGGACGGTCGCGGACATGAGGGGGCTCCTGTTACCCTGCACCTGGTGCGATGATCCTAGCAGCCTGTCGGACTTGATGGCGTAACCGATTGATTAAACAGGAAAACGACTTTTTGGCGCAAAAGAGGAAACTCTTTGCATTCAATCGGTTGCATCACTAAGTCCGACAGCCTGCTAGAAAGAGCAGTTGTC
>NZ_CAJAXH010000034.1 GCF_903946935.1 uncultured Thiodictyon sp. | reverse complement strand
GGGTCGAAATCGTCGAAATTGGCGATGCGCGACAGCATCGGCACGGCGACGCGCAGACCGGCGCCCCCGTCCCCGGCCGAGCCGGCCGCGGTCGCGGGGCTCGCGCCCGCCGCGGACGGCCTGGCGCGCCAGGCCGAGCAGCAGCGCCAGACCGGCGACTATGCGGGGGCCGCAGCGACGCTGGAGCGCTCACTGCGGATTGCACCGCGCGAGCCCTATCTGTGGAATCGCCTGGCGCGGGTGCGCATGGAGCAGGGGCTGACCGCCCAGGCGGGCCAGTTGGCCGCCCGCTCCAACGACTATGCCGGCGGTCAGGCCGGCCTCAAGAAGGACAACTGGCGGATCATCGCCGAGGCGAAACGGCGCAATGGCGATGTCGCTGGCGCCACCGAGGCTGAACAGCGGGCGGGCGGAAACTGAGCGGCGGGGCGCCCGTCCTGGCGCCTTGGCGGCATCCATTAACCTTGGAAGAATCATTTTTTCACGCCAAGACGCCAAGACGCCAAGACGCCAAGAACAGCAATGAAGTTGCCGCACGCTCTGCGCCTGCGCCAGCTTAATCGCCCCGACCCTGACAACACACCCAATAACCTTGGCTCCTTGGCTCCTTGGCTCCTTGGCTCCTTGGCTCCTTGGCGTCTTGGCGGGAGAAATGACCTTGCTAGCAGGCTGTCGGACTTAGTGATGCAACCGATTGAATGCAAAGAGTTTCCTCTTTTGCGCCAAAAAGTCGTTTTCCTGTTTAATCAATCGGTTACGCCATCAAGTCCGACAGGCTGCTAGGATTAACGGCGATTCACCCATAGATGACCTCGCTTGCTGATATCTTCGGCCCCGGCGGGCTGCTCACGCAGCGCATCCCCGGATTCAGTCACCGCGCCCCGCAGCAGGCGATGGCGCAGGCCATCGCCCGGGTGATGGAGGCGCGCGAGACCCTGATCTGCGAGGCCGGTACCGGCATCGGCAAGACCTTCTCCTATCTGGTCCCGGCCATCCTGTGCGGACGCAAGGTGCTGATCTCCACCGGCACGCGTAACCTGCAGGACCAGCTCTTTCACCGCGACCTGCCGCAGGTGCGCGACGCACTGGGCCTGCCGGTGCGCGTTGCGCTGCTCAAGGGTCGCGCCAACTATCTGTGCCGCCACCGCCTCAAGCTCGCGCTCGAGGACCCAGCCGCGCATGACCCGCAACTGCGGGCCCAGTTGCGCCAGGTCCAGGATTGGTCCAAGACCACCCGCCAGGGCGATGTGGCCGAGCTGGCGCTGCCCGAGGATGCCCAGGTGTGGCCCGTGGTGACCTCCACCACCGATAACTGTATCGGCCAGAGCTGCCCCGAGTGGCAGGACTGTCACCTGGCCGCGGCCCGACGGGAGGCCCAGGCGGCGGACCTGGTGGTGGTCAATCACCACCTCTTCTGTGCCGATCTAGCGCTCAAGGACGAGGGCTTCGGCGAGATCCTGCCGGGTGCGGACGCCTTCATCGTCGACGAGGCGCACCAACTCCCCGAGGTTGCTGCCAGCTTTTTCGGCATCCTGGTGAGCGGGCGGCAGTTGCATGACCTGGCGCGCGATACCGAGCTTGAACAGGGCCGCGAGGCCGCTGACGCCCTGGAGTTGCGCGAACGTGCCGCCGGCCTGCGCCGGGCCGTGCAGGATCTCCGTCTGTCACTGGGCGAGGGCGATCGCCGGGGCCCGTGGCACGACCTGATCGGCGACCCCGAGCCGGTGCGGGCGTTGGCCGCAGTCCTGCGCCGCTTGCAGTCACTGGCGCAGGGGCTCAAGGCCATGGAGGGGCGAGGCAAGGGGCTGGATGCCTGCCTGGGGCGGGCCACGGATCTGGCGGCACGCCTGGAGCTGCTCAGTGCGCCAGCGGCCGCGGATCAGGTCCGCTGGTTCGAGGTCCAGGGCCGCGGTCTGCGCCTGCATCAGACGCCGCTGGAGGTCGCCGCGGTCTTTCGCCAGCAGTTCGAGCGCCAGCGGGCCGCCTGGGTGTTCACCTCCGCCACCCTGGCGGTGGGCGACAGCTTCACCCATTTCGCCGCCCAGCTCGGTATCGAGGGGGCGACGACCGAGCGCTGGGACAGCCCCTTCGACTATGCCCGGCAGGCGCTTTGGTTCGTGCCGCGCGGGCTGCCCGAGCCCGCCGATCCGCTCTACAACACCGCGGTGCTGGACCTGGCCTGCGAACTGATCGGTTACAGTGAGGGGCGTGCCTTTTTGCTCTTCACCAGCCATCGGGCGCTGCGTGAGGTCGCGGAGGGCCTGAACGGGCGTATCCACTACCCAATCCTGGTGCAGGGCAGTGCCCCGCGGGCCGAACTCGTGCGGCGCTTCCGCGAGTTGGGCAACGCGGTGTTGCTCGGGACCGCGAGCTTTTGGGAGGGGGTCGATGTACCGGGCGAGGCCCTGTCCTGCGTGGTGATCGACCGTTTACCCTTCGCCTCACCGGGGGACCCGGTCCTGGCGGCGCGCATCGACGCCTTGCGCCGCCGCGGCGGCAATCCATTCTTTGAGGTCCAGTTACCGCAGGCGGTGATTGCGCTCAAACAGGGGGCGGGCCGCCTGATCCGGGGCGTCGCTGATCGCGGGGTGCTGGTGGTGTGCGACCCGCGGCTGCTGCGCCGCTCCTACGGCCACACCTTCCTGGCCAGTCTCCCGCCGATGGCGCGCACCCGCGACCCAGAGCAGGTACGCGCCTTTTTTGCCGACCAGTCAACCCCGCCCGCGGGGCCGGTAGCCGTCTGGGATGAGAATGGTGGGTGAGCGCTGGCTGCGGTCCTTGTCGGGGAAGTCGGTGGTGTAGTGCAGGCCGCGGCTCTCGCGGCGGCGTAGGGCGGATTGGATGATGAGATCGGCCACATCACGCAGATTGCGTAGCTCGATCAGGTCATTGCTGACCCGGAAATTGCTGTAATACTCGATCACCTCCTGGTGCAGCAGGTCGACCCGCCGTTTGGCCCGCTGCAGGCGCTTGTTGGTACGCACGATCCCCACGTAGTCCCACATGAAGCGGCGCAACTCCTCCCAGTTATGGGTGACCACCACCTCCTCGTCGGGCTCGGTGACCCGGCTCTCGTCCCACGCCGGGGCGCTGAGGGGCTGATGGGGTTCGTCCATCAGGCGCCCGATTTCCAGGGCCGCCAGCTCGGAATAGACCAGACACTCCAGCAGCGAGTTGCTGGCCATCCGGTTGGCCCCGTGCAGGCCGGTGTAGGCGGTCTCGCCGCTAGCATAGAGCCCGGGCAGATCGGTGCGGGCCTGCTGGTCGACCATGACCCCGCCGCAGGTATAGTGCGCGGCCGGGACCACCGGGATGGGCTCGCGGGTGATATCGATGCCGAGTTCCAGGCAGCGGGCGTGGATGGTCGGGAAGTGTGAGATGACGAAGTCCGGCGGACGGTGGGAGATGTCGAGGTAGACGTATTCGCTGCCCAGGCGCTTCATCTCGTGGTCGATGGCGCGGGCGACGATGTCGCGCGGGGCCAGTTCCGCCCGCGGGTCGAAGCGCGGCATGAAGCGCTCGCCATCCGGTAGGAGCAGCCGCGCGCCCTCCCCGCGCAGGGCCTCGGAGATCAGGTAGGAGCGGGCCAGCGGGTGATAGAGACAGGTCGGGTGGAACTGCATGAACTCCATGTTCGCCACCCGGCAGCCGGCGCGCCAGGCCATGGCGATGCCATCGCCGGTGGATACATCCGGGTTGCTGGTATAGAGATAGACCTTGTTGGCCCCGCCGGTGGCCAGCATGACGAAGCGGGCCAGGAAGGTCTCGACCCGGCCGGTGGCGAGATCGAGCACATAGGCCCCGAGGCAGCGTTGCGTGTGGTTGTCCCCGAGGTGCCGGGAGGTGATGAGGTCCACCGCGATGTGCTGCTCGTAGAGGTCGACCCCCGGGCGCTCGCGGACCCGCGACTCCAGCGTGGTGGCGACCGCCGCGCCGGTGGCGTCGGCCGCATGGACGACCCGCCGGTGGCTGTGTCCGCCCTCGCGGGTCAGGTGATAGCCGCCGGTGGCGGCGGATTCAGCGTCGCGGGTGAAGGCCACCCCCTGATCGAGCAGCCAGCGGATATTCTGCGGGCCGTGTTCCACCACCTGCCGCACCACGCGCGGATCGCACAGGCCAGCCCCGGCCTTCAGGGTATCCTCGACATGGGAGGCGAGCGAGTCCTGGGCGTCGAAGACCGCGGAGATCCCGCCCTGGGCGTAGCGGGTGCTGCCCTCGAGCAGGTCCCGTTTGGAGACCACGGCCACCGTGATATCCGGGCGCAACCGCAAGGCCAGGCTGAGGCCGGCGGCACCGCTGCCGAGGATCAGTACGTCATGCCGGTGAACGGTGGCAGTCACGGGTGCAGTCATAGCGGGACTCATTGGCGGCTCGGCCGAAGGCGTAAACAGGGGTGGACTGGGCGGCGCTGGTCCGCCAACTCGCTACAGTCGCCTATTTAATGTTCTGGATCAAGGTTTCCCGCTTTAATTGGGGGGGTGCGCGATCCGTTGGGGCTTGGTCGGCACGCTGGCGCCTCAGATCGTCGCCTTGTTTTTCTTCGCGTTCTTCGCCCTTGTCGCGTGACGAAGTCAAAGGTTTAGGCTAAAGTGGCGCCCAGCCGTGCGCCCCCGTCGGCCGGTGTTCATCCAGTCTCGGGCGGGCGCCCCTCGATCCATTCTTCAATCCCCCGGTCGATCCGCCAGTGCCCGCCGTCGTGGTGGCGCGGTGGCGTGCAAGCGACTGCACCACGGAGCCTTCATGCGCCTCTTTTCGAGTTTTCGGCCGGTCATCGGTGCCCTTCTGGCGGGTGTACTGATCCTCACTCAGACCCCGAGCCAGGCGACCAATCACGCCCTGCCCGAGTTCACTGCGCTGGTGGCGGAAAACGGGCCCAAGGTGGTGAACATCAGCACCAAGCAGGCCCCGGCCAAGCCCCAGGACAAAGGCAAGGGCAAGCGCGTGCCGGGCAACCCGATCCCCGAACTGCCCGAAGACAGCCCGCTCCAAGACTTCTTTCGTCATTTCTTTGGCGATCAGGGCGATTCCGGGGACTGGCCGGGCGACGCCGAAGAATCCCGCTCACTGGGCTCCGGTTTCATCGTCTCGGCGGATGGCTATATTCTCACCAATGCCCATGTGGTGGAGGGTGCCGACGAGATCATCGTGCGTACCAGTGACCGGCGTGAGTTTGTCGCGACCCTGGTGGGGGCCGATACGCGCAGTGACATCGCCTTGCTGAAGCTCGACGCCACCGAGCTACCGACGGTCAAGATCGGTTCAGCCAAGGACCTGCAAGTGGGTGAATGGGTGCTCGCCATCGGTTCGCCGTTCGGCTTTGAGCATTCGGCGACCGCCGGCATCGTCAGCGCCAAGGGCCGCAACCTCCCAACCGAGAACTATGTGCCCTTTATCCAGACCGACGTGGCCATCAATCCGGGTAATTCGGGCGGGCCATTGTTCAATCTGGACGGCGAGGTGATCGGCGTCAACAGCCAGATCTACAGTCGCACCGGGGGCTTCATGGGTCTCTCATTCGCCATTCCCATCGATGTGGCGATGGACGTGTTCGAGCAGATCAAGGCCAAGGGGCGGGTCAGCCGCGGCTGGTTGGGGGTGTTGATCCAGGACGTCACCCGCGACCTGGCCCCCGCCTTCGGTCTGACTCAGCCGCGCGGTGCCCTGGTGGCCCAGGTCATGCCCGACAGTCCGGCCGCCGCGGTGGGTCTCCTGCCGGGCGACGTGATCCTGACCTACAACGGCAAGGACCTGCCCATCTCCAGCGCCCTGCCGCCGTTGGTTGGGACCACCCCGGTGGGACAGGCCGCGCACCTGGAGCTGCTGCGCAAGGGGCAGCCGCTCACGGTGGAGATCAAGATTGCCGAGCTGCCAGAGGACGACCAGTCGGCCGACAGCAGCGATGAGAGCGACGCCGCGAGCGAGTCTGATACGCCCAATCGACTCGGGATGGTGGTGCGTGAACTGCCGGCGGAGAGCCGCGATGAACTCGGGATCGAGCAGGGCGGGGTCCTGGTGGCGGCGGTGAAAGAGGGGCCGGCCGCCCAGGCGGGGCTGGCCGTGGGCGATGTCGTCCTCACGCTCGATAACCAGGCCGTTGATGACCTGGCCGGCTTCAACCGCATCCTGGAGTCACTGGCGCCGGGTCGCTCGGTGGCGGTGCTGATCCAGCGGGGTGAGGGGCGGATGTTCTATGCGCTGCACCTGCCCAAGCCCTGAGGCTGGGGGGCGGTGCGTGACGCACGGCGCTGCCCCACGGTCTTGTAGCGAGTGACCTGTTGCATGGGTACGCCGGTATCCGAGGGGGAGTCCCATGAGCGCGTCTAACGAGGGTTTCGGCGTTGCCGTACCCGGTCTCGCCGTCATTCTGACGATCATCGGCGTCTTCATCCTGAAGAGCGGCCCACTGGAAACCAAGCGGCCGCCCAATCCCCAACTGGGCGATCAGGCGTTTTCGGATCAGCAGGTGCCGGCGCGCCTCTGGCAGGACCCTTTTGAGGCCGCCGAGCGTTATCTCGCTTCCCATAAGTCAGTTCCCAATTCCAGCCAGCCCGACCGACCGGGAGACCCGGATTCAGCCGCCGTCCGGTCGCTCCGTGACCTGATCGCCAAACGCTGGCGGCTACCGTGGGATAAGCCGACGGTATTGGAGGACGAGCCCCGGTGCTGGCCCGACGTCGACGGTGCGGTTCGGGGGGTGTTACCCGCCGCCGACGGCGACAGGACTCAACTGCTGGCCGTGCTGGTAGACGCTGGACCCTATGCCGAATCCGCGGAGAGTCGCGTGCGTTCTCGCTACGCCATCCTGTCGGCGTTGGCTGTGAGTGGTTACCAGCCAGTCGACCCGACCCATGTCGGCTATGTCCAGTTCTCTGGCGATGACGGTCGGCCCACGGTGGTTCCGTTCGAGCGATTGCAGCGCAAGGCGTCTACGGGGAGCGTCGAGACGCTCATGCTACTGTGGCTCAGTAGCGAGGCATTCCATGGCAAGCCAATCCGCGGAATTCGGGCGCTCGTCGCTTATAAGGTGCCCAATGCAAGTGTCTGTAAGCCGATCAAGGTCATAGGTCCGGGGGACTCGGACGGACTGGCGGCGCTGCGCCACGAGGCCGCGGAGGCGCGTAAGACGCGGTCGGTCGTTGTTCCCTTGCGGGAGCCAAGGAGATTGGAGTTTTACGCGGCGACGCCCACCGCCACGGATGTGAGTCTGAGCGGCGAGACGTTCCTCACCAATCCTTCTGCGCATCCATGTCAAGCCGTCGGCGTTCAGGGATGTCAGAGCGATCCGATCAAGATCGACCGGGCGGTGTTCTTGTCTCGACCGATTCCGGACGATAGCCAGCTTGCCCTCCAGCTCATCGAGGAGTTGGGCTTGCGAGGTTTTGGGGGGAGCGTCCATACGATACCAAATAGGGTCTTCAAGGCGATTAATAAGTCTCTCGGGTGTTTCATCGCGGCGCTGGCCGGCGTGGACCGGCGGGCCTGTGGCGCATCTGACAGTGCCCAAAGACGCAAACACATCGTCCTGATTTCCGAATGGGACACGACCTATGGCCGCTCTTTGCCGGTCGCGGTCGGCAAGGAACTCCTGGGCGTAGCTTCCGACCCGTTGGCGCAACGCCTGGCGAGCTTAGAGCAGCTACAGGGACACCGCTGGCTTCACTACTACAGCTATATGCGTGGGTTAGATGGCAATATCCCCGCCGGGAAGGATAAGAGCGACGCGTCAGGCGCGGCGCATCAATCCGGGGCCGAGCGTGCGGCGGCGCAACCCAAACCGACCGATACCAACGAACGGGCCGAAGGTCAGGCGCAACTGGACTATCTGCGCCGATTGACCCAGGAGCTCGCCGGGCTCAAGAACGCGGACGGGCGCCCGGCCAGGATCTTCGCCATCGGTATCCTCGGGAGCGATCTGTACGACAAGATGCTCATCCTTCAGGCGCTGCGTCCGGCGTTCCCAGGGACCCTGTTTTTCACGACTGACCTGGATGCACGGATGCTCGATGGCGCTTACGTGTCCTACACGCGCGGCTTGATCGTGGCCAGCGGCTATGGTCTGGAACCGACCGACTATGACCCGCGTGCGTCGATTCCGCCGTTCCGGACGAACTACCAGACCGCGATCTACCACGCCGTGCGTCAGGCGTTTCCGAGCGCGGCAGCGTCATGGAACGACCCGGTTGACGGCGACATGCCGGACGTGGTGAGGCTCTACGAGATAGGGCGCAATGGTCCAAATCGGCTGGTACTGTGCCGCGACTGCCATGCTCAGCGCCCCCAGGCGAGAGGCCGGCACGCGAGTACCGGGGCCGACCCAGTTGGGCCTGCGGTGCTGGATGATGTCATTGACTGGATACTGGCGGTCGGATTCTTTGCTGCTGCTGGGGTCTGGATTTTACTCTCTTATCAGCCCGGTATCCGCAGATTCCTGTGGCGCCATCCCCTTGGTTTCGTGGCAGCACTCACTGGCGGCGCCCTAGTGCAGCAGAGTGAAAGTCCCGACACCGTCTGACCCGTTATGCAGCGAGTGGTTTGCCCTCATAGGTCCAGCGAAATGGCTTGGCCATCGTGTTGTTGAAGAATTCAATAAAGTCCGTGATCTTCTTTTCGAGGTCC
>NZ_CAJAXH010000033.1 GCF_903946935.1 uncultured Thiodictyon sp. | reverse complement strand
TGACCTCGCGAAGGTTCACGCACGGGGCCTCGGACAGTAAGGGGACCGACGTGCTTTATACCCGGGCCACCTGGCGTTGTCCAGTGTTGCGGACAACCGCCGGTTGCAACAGAGAGTCCTGGCTAGAACGGTTCCGCCCTGACTCGCCCCGACCCAAACTTTGTGTGGTCTCCGGCAGGAAATACGCTCCGGAACCGGCCACGCCTAACCCTGTCGGGACCTGGATCGCCCTGGCATGCGCCGGGAGCACCAACAAAAAGGGCCTAGCCTTGCGGCTAAGCCCTTTTCTCTATTGGCTGGGGGACTAGGATTCGAACCTAGGTTGACGGAGTCAGAGCCCTCCAGTCTCGGGCGCTCGTGCATGGCTCCAACGGTATCCAGCCGGCTCCAACTGGACCAACGCACCGCACCGGCGACCCCAACGCTGGCTCAAGCCGTCGACAGTCTGGCCCGGTCGGGATGTGGCTCGGCACAGCCGACGCACAGCGCCCGCGCCTCAGCACCCGGAACGCGACCGGAGCGTCGCCACCGCCACCACCCACGCCCTCTGGGTCCATCCCGGCGCCCGCTCGCCTCCTGATCGTCCCCTGATCGCCCTCCCCCTCGCCCCGGCCGGCATCCAGCCCGCCGGACGGCATCCCTGTGTGTCGTTGACCGAAAAAAATGTGCCCTATCCGGCCCTGCCTAGCTCTAGCCGGAAACGCAAGGCTTTGATGGGTCTAAAGGTCTTTCCCTCTCTGCCATCCTAATCACCGTCACCCAACCTCGGAGAACCCGATGAGCCAACCGCCCAAATCGTTCCGCTTCACGGTGCGGGACGTCGAGAATCTGCCACCCCAGGACCGCTCGGCCGGCGCTCGCGAGGCCGAATACTCAGACCTCGCCTGTCCCGGCCTCAAGGTGCTCGTCAACCGCACAGGCCGCAAATTCTGGTACTACCGCTACTCGTTTCGCAAGCACCGCCACATCATCAAGATCGGCGAGTTCCCGTCGACCTCCCTGGCCGCGGCGCGGCAGCGGGTCAACGAGCTGCGCGCCAAACTCGACAGCGGCGTCGATCCCCTGACCGAGAAACGCCAGGTCGATGCCATCCCGACGCTCCAGGCGTTCGCCCAGGAGCAGTATCTCCCTTACGCCGAACAGACCAAGCGCTCCCACCGGGATGACCGCTCCCGTCTGGAACATCATATCTATGAGGTGCTCGGCAAGCTGACGCTGGACGCGATCACCACGCAGAAGGTACAGCTCTTCCTGGCCGAGCGTACCAAGAGCGGACTGGCCCCGGCGACCGTGAACCGGCTGCGCTCGCTGCTCCAGCGCATGTTCGCCCTGGCGATCCAGTGGGACATCCTGGAGAAGAACCCCGTCCAGGGCCTACCCAAGCTCCAAGAGAACAACGCCCGGCAGCGCTATCTGAGCCCGGAGGAGGTCCACGCCTTCGGAATGTGTCAATGAAAATGAGACACCGGGGTGTCGAATTTAGTGTTGCTCGGGAGGCTCTTGGATCTCGGTTAAGCCTGCGGCCGGCGGGTTGATCCAAACCTCTGCGGGAGGCAGCTTGGGTGTCGGCGGTGTG
>NZ_CAJAXH010000032.1 GCF_903946935.1 uncultured Thiodictyon sp. | reverse complement strand
GCAGAGACTCCCTACCACTCAGGACGGTCCAGATGTCGCGGTTGCCGTGTCCTTGGATCTGGCTGATGATGTCGTAGCAGTTTTCGCGAAGGGCTTTCTGATGTCTACCTCGTCCGCTATGTCTCCAGACTTCAATGTCGGTGACCTTGCCATCCTCCAGCGCTCGGTGTTCCATCCCGAGTACGACGGTGCCTTGGCGGAGATCGTCGACCCTGAGAAGTGCCGTGGATCGGTGACGCCCTCGGGGCGGCGTCGGCCCGTCCAGGCGCTTTACCGGGTGCGGGTGATCGCGCCGGTTGAGGGCGAGGTCCTTTTCTCGGTTGCCCGTTACCAGCTTCGCCCCTTGGATTGCGTGGCCTTCAGGCGGGCGCTTCCCCGTGCAGAGCCCCAGCGACATTTGCATCCTGAGGGATCGAGGCCGTTGCCGGACAGGCACGGCCAGGGTCCGCGAGCGCAACGCATGGGGATCTGCCAGGTATGAGTCTCCCGTCCAGAATCGCCGAGTTCGGCTGGTTCGGTGCCGGCTGGGCGGTGTTCAAGGGCGGCACCGACGATCCCGATTTCTATCCGCCGATCGACGACAGCGAGGCCCTGCGTCACTGGCTCGCCGGCTTCGGTGCCGCCTGGGTGGAGTGTCCTGAGGGCGACGCCGTGGAGTCGATCCTGAACGGCGACGGCATGGGTGGGGAATCGGTCGAGGAGGCGTTGGTGCGTACACTGGAAACCCGGCAGGACCTGCTGTGTGCCCTGTGGGGGCTTGGGTTGGCAAAGCGTCCCCGCGTCTTGCACTGAATGGCCCTACGTTCCAGGCGCTGAATTGCCTCTGGCGGCCCCGCTTCCCGCATTCCCCCAAGAAAACCGAATCTTCAGCGCTCACACTCATCCGTCCTGATCGGGCACTCTGGCTTCCCTGGCCTTGCTTCGTAGTCATGTTGCCGACGCCGCTTGGCGATCTTCTGGATCCGGGCTTGGCCATCTGCATAGGACGCCACGCCGGTGCTACGCATCCCACCTACCCCTGATCCCCGTCCGCCCCAGACCGTGACCAGGGTCCACTCACCGAAGATAGATCGACCGTAAGGTTATCGGGCTCGGACAAGTCGGCCGCGTCAGGCGTCTTTGACGCCTTGCAGCCGCGTGATTTCCCCTTATCCTTCCCGCTATGGCAGTGGGTAGCCCCGCTCAGAATCAATGGTGTGCCGCTGGCATGCCGGGAAAACGTCTCCGATCCACCACGCGGATAGCTGCTTTGCGTGAGATATCTCAACCCAGCCAAACATCGGATAACACATCCTGGCTTTCACAATAATGTCTTACTTAAACAAAAGCATGTGCGGATCGCGCAAATGAAATTCAGCACCGTACAGCCACAGACCACCCCCGTTGGAAGCCTGCACCGGCACAGTTTCCGGCACACCTGGCACGGAGGGTCCCGCCGATCATGCTGACGTGAAGCCGGTCAGATTGACCATGCCACCGACCGGCAACCTCCCTGCGCTTAACCGTCCTATGATCCTCCAATCAACGGCCCCCGTGGGACTGCAGATGTGTGGTCGACTCGGCCCGAGAAGGTGCGTTGCCGGCTGCTCGTGGCGGGACGGCTTGCTCTTCCAGCTCCTGCTGCCGTCCTCCCAGGTGACGGTTTCGCACGGGTTTCATGTGGCCTCGTGTCCGCGTAATACCAGCAACAAGGCCAAATACCCCTCTCGCGTCAGCCCGTTCGGCGGCTGCAACGAGTACAGCGCCCGCCACTCGATGGAGCGGATGTTCAGGCGTTCGCAAAGAAACTCGTCGCCGGCCAGGCTCGCAAGACCGACCGACGTCTTGCGATCAGCCAGGATGTGTTCACGGCTGATCTCCGTGTTCGCCAGCGTTTCGTCGCTTTCGCCGCCCATCAGCCAATGGGCGCTGACACCCAGCTCGTGCGTTAAGGTGTCGAGCATTTCAATCGACGGCGCTCGCACGCCACGTTCCATACCGCTGATGTGGGACTGGACTACCCCGCAACGGTTGGCCAGCTCAGTCTGGTTCAAGCCGGCCGCTTTGCGTGCCCGTTTTAGCCGGGCACCGTTCAACACCGTAACGTTGGTCTCGTTCATGTGCGTCGCATGAACGAAAACGGTCCGTGCGGGAACGTACGGAGCAACAAAGACATAGCCAAACCTCGGGTTAGCTCTGAAAGATTTTTATATTATCTATGTTATCAAGATGTAAGGCAACCAATGCCGGCCAAGTGCCAGCAAATGGAGTACCGGATGAACACCGATAATCCCTTTGACCCAGGCGTGAGTGTCATTGTAGGCGCCAATGTTCGCGAAGTCCGTAAAGCCCTCGGGTGGAACCAGATGACGCTCGGACAGAAAGCTGGCCTGCGCCAGAGCTCCATCTCTGCAATCGAACGGGGGGAGCGGTGTCCCTCGCTGGAGCGGCTGTTGGACCTGGCGCGTGCTTTCGGCGTTGCGCCCGCGCGCCTGCTGATGGTTCCCACGGGGACGGGCGGGGAGGGGGCGGGGTAGGGCGTGGATATAGGACTCGCGACTGACGTGAAGAGTGAGCCGCCCCCGCGCCCCGCCAGGCACGCGGAGCAGTTGCGGTTACGACGGTTCGAGCCGATTGCGCACCGTGTGCCGACGGTACCGAACATGGTCTCCAGCGAGTTCGAGCAGGTCGGTCAGAACAGCCTGCTTCAGGGGGCCGGTGCGGCCGGTCGCGCCCCGGCCTCGGTAGCAGGGCGAGTGGCGGAGGCTGCACTGCCATGACCGTTCAGTGTCGAGGGGCGCCGGCGTCAGAGGCCGCCGACGAGCGCGACTACGTCGACGCGGTTCGCGATTTTGTGGCTGACACAATAGCGGATGAAACCAAGAGCATACCCCGCGACGGGATCGTGCGAAAATGCGCCACCGCTATCCATATGTCAGGCAACCTCAAATTATCGCAGCGCCGCGCACTCAATTTATTGCTTTATATGGCGCTACCGCATATGCCGCAGCGCACCCGTCATCAGGTCAGTCTTAACGCCCTGGCCTGGGCCATGACTGGCGATAGTCGCGCCTCTCGCAATCTTCGCACGATCATACCTGACATCCAGGCGATGATGCGGATTCTGGTCGAGTGGGACGTGCTAGGAGAAGACGGCAGGGTAGACGAGTGGGAGGGAATGAACATCGTTTCCTGGGTTCGTATAAATGGCGTGGACGGTGTCGTCGATTACAGCTTCACTCCGGAATTCCAGTCGCGCGTTCAGAATAACGTCAAGGTGGCGGACATCGCGCTTAAACGACAATTGGCGTTCCGATCGATTCATGCTCTAGCATTGTATGAGCACACTAGATATTACCTGGAAGATAATAGTACGCCATGGACTTCGATCGCCTCTTTGATGGCGATTATGGGGATAAAGAATAATAAATATTATCAAGATTTCAGGAGGATGTCGGGAAAAATCATCAAGCCCGCAGTGTCAAGTATAAATGAAACGTCTGACATCAATATCACTTTCGAAGTACAACGGAGGGGTAAAGGTGAGGTCGTTGCCATCAGATTTTCAGTGGCGCGGAAGGTCAGTTTTGGTGATGGCGCTAACGTGATCATGGATGCGGGCCGATTGAAGGCGAGTGGTCCGGCCGACGCTGTGAACGACGGTGATCATCCAGCCGCCGTCATGGCAGTGAGGCAGCAGGAAGCCGAAGGCCATAGCCCGACGAATGACAATCTGGCAGTGCGATTGCGGCTGGCAGAATATGCGGTCCCGGAAATGCGAGCGCTGGACCTGATGCAAAATCACAGCGCCGCAACGATTCTCTCTGCACTGGTAGCGGCGGATAATTGGCTTGCGGATTTGAAGGCACAAGGCCGACCAGTCCGGAGTAAGACTGCGGTGGCATACAAGGCGATAGCCGAGAAATGGGTCGGGGTGGCACCCACCATGTTTAATCTCCCCGAAAAGGCCGAACCGGTCAGTGCCCCCACCCCCGCAAGACCTCCGAAAGCGCCGCGGGACCGCAATAACGTATGGTGTGTTCAGTATCTGGATCGTCTGTCCGCCGAAGACCGGCAAACGACGCTGTCAGCGTTCGTGGTCTACCTGGGCGATCCGCAGCGGACCATCATCCGCGCGGCCTATCGCTCCCATGGGTTAGAGAGTCGCGCTGTCCTGGCCGAACTGCAAGCCTATCTGGGGACCATCGGAGTAACAGCCTCCAGCGTCGCTGGATGATGGCCCTCGTCAGCTTTCCGAACCAGCAAACTTCAGACTGCCAATAGCGGGGGTCTTGGGCTCAGACTATTCGCGAATGAGCCCAAATTGTCTGAAAATGGCACTGGCCCCCGGCCGGTCAGATTCGGCCATGTGATGTACCGCAGGCACGCACCAGGAGTCAGCTATGCCACGACACTTCCCCGCTGCCCCTTGGTCGATATCCTTGAAGATCGTTTCCCTGTTCGGCACCCTTGTGCTTACGAGCCTGAGCTATGCCGCATCCTGCGTGATTCCTACCCCGAGCGGGTTCACGCATGATGTCGGCTTGGTCGTCGCGTTCATCCCGCTCGGGGTGCTCGTCGGGAGCATCATCTTCATCGTCGATGGCTACACGGTCGGGCCCACGCGCATCTCAGTACAGCGACTGCTGTTCGTGACGTCCGTGCCATTGAGTGGCCTGCAGCGGGCCTGGGTTGAACCCGCTGTCTACAATGGCTCGGTGCGGGTCTTCGGCAACGGTGGACTCTACCCGAGCAGTTTGTGACCAGGCGACAACGGCTGATCCGCCGTACCACGGGCCGGCAGGCGAGGGGTCTGCTACAGTACACGCCCTCGCGCACCGCGCCCGCCAGTTGTTGTCCGTATGCCCCGACGCCCGCCGCCCTCCCGACCCTCTGCGCGCGCCCCTAAGCGCACCTCTGCGCGGGCACCTGCTCGCACCGGTACCCTCCAGACCCTTGGCCGTCGCACCCTCGCTGGACTACGCAATCTCGGCATCGGCCTGGCGATGGCCTCGGCGGTGTCCTATCTGCCCGCATCGGTCACAGCGCGCTGGTCCGCTCATGCGCAGCGGGGGGTGACCATCACACACGACATCCGCGTCTTGCTGGGTGACGTGGGAATAGATGCCATGAATGCTGCCGGGGGGGTGCTGCCGGATCTGCGGGGGGTCCGGCTGCCGATACCCGCGGCGGCGCCGCTACCCGCGACGGTATCCGCCGAAAAGCGCGAGTCGTGGCCGGAGCCATTCACACCCCCCACGGAGTTGCCACAGGCGGCGCAGTTACCACACGCTGCCTCCAGCTTCAGCGCGGCCAAGCGCCTGTTATACGAGCGCGTCTATACCGATCATCGCATCACCTTCTATTGTGGTTGCGGTTATGATCCGCAGAAGCAGACGGCATTGGAAAGCTGCGGGCTCGGGTTCATGGCAGCGAACAAACGGGCGCAGCGTGTTGAGGCCGAGCACATCTTCCCGGCCGCCCAATTCGGCCAGTCACTTGCCTGTTGGCGTGCGCCAGCCACCTTCCCGCAGTGCCTGAAGACCGGCGGCGGCCAGCTATCTGGTCGCGCCTGCTGTGAAAAGGTTGACCCGACCTTCGCCACCGCGCACAACGATTTGCAAAACTTGGTGCCGGCGGTCGGCGCCATCAACGGAAAGCGTTCGGACTTCAATTGGGGCATGGTCAGTGGTGGGGAACGTTTCGGCGACTGCGCGATCCGTATCGACGCCAGCACTCGCCGGGTCGAACCCCCATCCGTGGTACGCGGGGACGTCGCCCGGACCATGCTGTATATGCGTGACACCTATGGCTTTCGCCTCAGCCGCCAGGACGAGCAGTTGTATGCGGCCTGGAATAATGCCGACCCACCGGATACCTGGGAGATCGACCGTAACCATCGGATCAGCCAAATCCAAGGTCGCGGGAACCGGTATGTGGAAGAATATAAGCGGTTATGAGCGAACACCGTCCAGCGGTGGGCTGTGTGCTGTGGGATCTGGTCGACTCGGCTCACGGCTACGCGGAATTTGCAGGACTGGGGCCGCGCGACCGGCTCAAATTCCGCTTATCGCACCGGGTTCGGACAGTTTTTGACCAATGACAGGCCGGCGCGGTGCCGCTGGCAGCGAGGGCAGAGGCGATGCGGCGGTGGGTCCATCCCGAGAAGGCGCGGTACTATCAGGCCGACTTGGTCGTCGATCTGCTCGGCGACTGGTCGCTGATCACCGCCTGGGGCGGGCTGGAGTCTCACCGGGGACAGGTGCGGCGGGCCTTGGTGGCGTCGGAGGCAGAGGGGGTGAAG
>NZ_CAJAXH010000031.1 GCF_903946935.1 uncultured Thiodictyon sp. | reverse complement strand
GACCTCGCGAAGGTTCACGCACGGGGCCTCGGACAGTAAGGGGACCGACGTGCTTTATACCCGGGCCACCTGGCGTTGTCCAGTGTTGCGGACAACCGCCGGTTGCAACAGAGAGTCCTGGCTAGAACGGTTCCGCCCTGCACCGGCAGGGGGGAAGTCTTGACTGGGGACTTGAGCGGTGCCCTCGAAATGCGGTTCTCACGCCAAGGCACTAAGCTTGCCAAGGTTTTTCAAAATGTTATCGGCGTTCGGCGGCTCACCCGCAGGGTGATTCCGATGCTGCGCAGATCTCTTTCTTTCTTCTTGGCGACTTGGCGTGAGCAACTGCCGGATTTAGGTTCATTGAAGCTGAACTTAGGCCGCAGTCTTTCAGAGTAGGGGCGTGAGAGGGGGAGAGGGGGGTGTACGAGGAATGACGTAGTAGGTCACGGCCCCGCTCAAGGCGAGGCCGCGACTATCTTGACGTTACGTTGGCATTTGAGCAGCGTTTACACGCCAGAGCCACCCAGGGCGTAGGGGACCAAGGGCACCAACATGACGCCGATGGCCAGCCAAATCGCATGGTTGCTGCGGGTAGTGAGTTCTTTGTCGCTCATGATCTTCACCTTTCTTTAAATCTCTCGTTTACCGTTATCGTGTAGCACATCAAGCAGTCCGTTGGACCTGGGGGAGCGATCCACTGCCGCCTTTGTGTGCCTACGGTTGCGAAGATACAGATCGCGCCGACTCAGTTGAAATGGGTATTTCCGACTGCAACGATAGGTTTCCGCCTCATCTGGTGAGTCCGGCGGCGTGTCGCCCAAGGCTACCCCATTTCATGGGTGCAACCCTGTATCATGAATCGGAAGATTCAGCCCAGGGTGTTGCCCTTGGGGTAGACACCGACAGGTTGCCATGGCCAAGCCCCAGCTCTCCGACACCGTCAGCCACGCCGCCCCACTGTCCGCCGCCCCCGCCGGCGATCCCCGCTGGTGGGTCTTCTCGACCTATTTCGCCCAGGGTTTCCCCTACATGGTGGTGCGTGCCATGTCGTCGGTGTTCTTCACCGATGTGGGGATGTCCGAGCGCGCCTTGGGTTATCTCAACTTTCTCGGCCTGCCCTGGAACCTGAAGTTCCTCTGGGCGCCGCTGGTGGACATCTACTCCACCCGGCGGGCCTGGATGATCTTGGTCCAGGCGCTCCTGACCCTGCTGACCGCCCTGCTGGCCGTGCTGTGCCTGGGTCGCGGCATGGGGCTGGTGGCGGGGGTCCCGGACGCACTCCTGGTGGGCGTCTTCGTCGCCATGGCCTTCCTCGCGGCGACCAACGATGTCGCCATCGACGGCTATTACATGGCGGGCATCGCCGATCCCAAGGAGCAGGCCGCCTATACCGGCTTCCGGGTCATGGCCTACCGCCTGGCCATGATCCTGGCACGCTTCGGGATCATCCTGGCGGTGGCCCAGATTGCCCAGCACGCCTTTTTTGGCGGCAACCTCTATGCCGCCTGGGGCTGCGGCTTTGGGGCTGGCGCCCTGGTCATGGCGGTCATCACCGTCCTGCACCTAGTCAGGTTGCCGCGTTACGAGCAGGCGCGCACCCGGGTCATCGGCGTCCGGGAGGCGGCGGGCGACTTCCTGAGCTCATTCGCCGTCTATCTGGGGGTCTCCCGAGAACGCTCGGTGATCGCACTGGTCAGCTCCCCGGCGCTCGGTCTGGTCTTGAGTGGCGTACTGCTGGGGCTCGGCGTGCCGGCCGTCCAGGCGGTGACCTATGGCTTTGCCTCTATGCTGCTGGCCTTGCTCGCCCAGGCCCGGCCGGCGGTGGCCTTGAGCCTCGCCTTCATTATGTTCTACAAGATCGGCGATGAGATCATCTTCTCGATGGGGACCCCCTTCCTCAAGCGCTTTCTGTTGGTGGACAACACCCAACTCGCCTGGATGAGCGGGTTGCTGGGGCTGATCGGGTCCATCGTCGGGACCACCATCGGCGGCCTGTGGATCAAACGCACTGGGCTACGCCGGGCCATCTGGCCGCTGACCCTGCTGATGAACATCAACATCCTGGCCTATGTCTGGTTGGCCTGGGAGCACCCGTTGGCCACCGACACGGTCGGGCTCCTCACGATCTGTGGCGTGTATACCATCGAGCAGATCGCCGCCGGTCTGGGCAATGCCGTGCTGATCGTGTATATCCTGCGGACCTGCAACCCCGCCTTCAAGGCCGGTCACTACGCCATCGGTTCGGCCTTCATGTCGGTCTTCTCGGCCCTCTTCGGCGGGATGGGCGGCGTCATCGTCGAGCAGGTCGGCTATCTCGGGCTCTTCAGTATCGGCCTGTTGGCTACCATCCCATCCATGATTCTGTTGCTCTTTGTGCGGGTTGAGGATGAGGAGCCCGCTGTTAGACCCATGCAACAGATTCCGTATTCCGAAAGAACGCAAGGCTTCTTTTCGAACTTCATTGAAGGAAATTACGGGCTCGCGAAGACTTTCTGGGTTTATGGGGTCGTCTTTGGCGTAGTCTTTAATTGGTTGCTTAACGTGCTCGCGCTCTGGATCGTAGCCGTTACCGAGTTACGTGACGTACTCGTCATCTTTACTTTCACGTCAATTGCATATCACGTCTTTGTGAGTATAGGTGTATTTGCTGCTGCATCGAAGTATGGCGGGAGCAAAATATGGGCGATTCTGGCATATGTTTACGTGTTCATGGTTGCTATCCTGACGTTTGTATATTTGTTGATAATCTAGCGTGGCCAGTGCGCTTTTCGAGGCAGGATATCGGGTTACGGCTCGCCTTAGGCATCTGCTTTCTGCCGTTGGGCCCCGCTCCATGCGCGCCTAACCCGGCCACGGGTGCAATGATGGGTGCAGAGACGATCCGCTACACCGGGTGTCCCGGCCGGTTGCGGTTCGCCTTGGGCCGAAACGCGGTCACCCGCTGCGCCAACCGCTCCCCATCCGCCTTGGTGTGGTGCGCCACGTAGTGGCAGCGCACATACAGGCCGACGATCTGCCCCACAGCCACGGCCAGGTCAGGCCCCGCCGACCCGACGCGCGAAGTCGGCGGGTCCATCTTGATCGCGCGGCGGTAGGGACAGATCGAAGGCTTGTCGGCCGACAACCCGGATGCCTTGGGGGAGGCACTGCTCGACTTCATCATGGCCGAAGATCTCGACCACTGGTTGCAGGGGCGGAGCGGCAGACCAGAGCAAAAGCCCGGACCCTGCGATCAAGCATCGCTGAACGGGTTCAGCAACCCGATACCGCAGTGCTCGAAATCCCGCGTGTTGCGTGTCACCAGGGTCAGTTGATGGGCTTGTGCCGTCGCTGCTATCAGCATATCGGCCTGGTGCCGCACGAGCCCGCGGGTGGCGAGTTGGCCGCGCAGTTCACCGGCGTGGCGTGCGATGGCCGGCGAGATCGTCAGGACCTGATGGCGCTGGAAATAGCCCTCCATCCAGGCGAGGACGCGGGCATTGGGGCGCCACGCCAGTCCGAAAAAGACCTCGTCCAGGCTGATGACCGACACCGCGTAGCGGGTGACCGTGCCGGCCCAGACCAGAACACCCGGGTCTGGTTCGCGCCGACACAGCTCGCTGATGATATTGGTGTCAACGAGATAGGTCACGCCCGTCCGCCTCCAGCGTCTCCACCAATGCGTTAGGTCGAGTCGACCTTGGTGACGGGGTCTGCGTGTCGTCTTGTTCGGACAGGATTGCGCGCAGCTCGGCGAACTCGTCGGCGAGGGTGCGCCCGCCGGCCTGGTGCGACCATTCCTGAAATGCGCGGTACTGCTGCGCGTCGATGACCGCGGCGACCAAGCGCTTGCGCTTATAGATCAATTGCGGCCCGGCGGCGGTCTGCCGCACGAGATCGGAGAAGCGTTGCTTCGCCTGCGCGATGTTCCAAGACATGATGGTCTCGTGAGGTCTGCCTGTTTCGCCCATTGTAGTCAGATGCTGGCCCGGGGACCAAAAACCATGCTGTCGCGATCAGTAACCGACTGTCTGGCAAGCAACCCCGGCGTCGCGGTGGCGGAGCAATCTAACCGAACT
Source organism: uncultured Thiodictyon sp. (assembly GCF_903946935.1). GTDB lineage: Bacteria > Pseudomonadota > Gammaproteobacteria > Chromatiales > Chromatiaceae > Thiodictyon. The sequence goes on along the minus strand of NZ_CAJAXH010000031.1, from coordinate 20,085 downwards.
GGGGTGCAGCGCTCCCGGTTTGTCTCGCTTTTGGTCATTCCCCAGCGCTGCTTGAGAACCGGAGTCAGGTGGCTTTCGTGCATCATTGCGCAATCCCACCGCGGCGTCACAGGTGTCGGCACAAGGCCGCGAGCCCGATGGGATTTGGCGCCGAGGTTGGATGCGAAGGGAAATTGGCGACGTACAACGAAAAAAGCTCGTGGTGGCTCCCCTCACCCGATAGCCCGCCCGCTCCAACCGATCAACCAAAGACCTCCTTCAGACCACGAAGGCGCGACGCACGCTCGCATTCTCCGCCCCGGCCAGCCACTCGACCAGGCCGCCGATGACCCGCTGGATGTTCTCCGGCGCCTGGGCATTCTCCAGGCGGAACAAGGCGGCGGCGACATTGGGCAGACCCATGAGGTCGGCCTCGGGGTAGCGGCGTTCTTCCAGGAGAAGATAGCGCATCTGGGGCTGCCAGTGGCGCAGTTGCAGCGGCAGGTTCGGGGCGATCAGGTCCGCAAGGTCGGTCTTGGCGGTCCAGGGCTTGGCGCCGTTGTAGAGCACGATGGGGAGCACTGGCGGGAGCGGATCATCCGGCCCGATCTCTTTCGAGCCAGGCTTCTCGATCCGATCCGGCCCGGCTAAGATGGCCATGCCGGTGGTCACAGCACAACCCCTTGCCCGCGGAGGGTTATTCCAAATGACAGAGATCTCAGTTGCCGAGGCCAAGACCCGGCTGACCGGTCTGATCTATCGGGTCGAGGGCGGGGAAGTCGTGCATCTCACCCGCCACGGAAGATCGGTTGCCGTCCTCATGTCGGAGTCTGACTATGCCGCCATGCACCCCAACCGGCCGCGGCCGGGCCTGTGGGACGCCATCGCCGAGTGGCGCACCCAGACCGCTTTCGACTGGCCGGACTTGACGCCGGAAGAGGTCGACGGGTGGCGCGATCCCTCGCCCGGGAGGGTCTTCGATTGGACCGACTGAGGTTCCTGCTCGACACCAACATCCTGTCCGAGCCGACCAAGCGATCCCCCGAGCCCAAGGTTCTCGCCCGTCTGCGCAAGCATCAATCCGAGTCCGCGACCGCGGCGACCGTGATCCACGAGATGCGCCACGGGCTCGGCCGTCTGCCGTCGGGGCGCCGACGCATGGCGTTGACTGACTATCTGGAGCGACTGCTGCGCCAGCCGATCGCGGTGCTCGCCTATGACCGCGACGCGGCCATCTGGCACGCCGACCAGCGGGTGGCATTGGATGGCCAAGGCGGCCCAACACCTTACGCGGACGGGCAGATTGCGGCCATCGCCGCGACCAACGGCCTGACGCGGGTGACTCGCAACGTGTCGGATTTCGGGCACTTTGGCGGGTTGGCGATCGAGAACTGGTTCGATTAGACCGGCGGGAGATTAGGCGCGAACCCAACCCTGCCGCCACTGACCTACAGCCGCTTCTGGCTGTTAGCAAGCACCAGCCCCAACAGCACGGCAACGACGGCCACCCCAACCGGCACGCCCGCGGCAGATAACGGGATCGGCGCAACCAACAGCATCAAGGTCCCAATCAGGATGAACTCCTCGAAGAAGGCCGCAAAGCGCTCGCGATCGGGCACCCCAGCCTTCTTCGCGACCTTGTGGGCGTTGATCGCGGCCACGGCGATGGCCTGCAGGCGGGTGTAGCGGGCCTCGTCGGGTCGAGTGAGGTGCTCGCGCAGGCAGTTGGCCATGGCCGTTTCGGCGCGGTAGGCAATCATCTTGATGGTATCGACGAGCTGCTTGCCCTGCGTGCTGAACTGGCGAAAGCGGGCCTCCTCGGGCAGTTCGTCGATACGGATGTGGTGTGGGGTCTCCTTCCGCTGGGCCTTGAGTACGGCGAGCTCGCCCTGCCGGGCTTCGATCTCTTCTTGCAGCGCCGCTTTGCGCCGGATGAACGGCTCGACATGCTTGGGTTCGATGGGCTCGTCCAGGGTCCTGGCGGCGAACTGGGCGAGACGCCGGTTGAGCTTACCGGTGGCGGCGCGGACCTGCCCGTCGAGGTGGCGGTAGTCGGGGTTGACGACCTGTAGGGGCTCGGAAATCGCCTCGGTGCGATAGTCGGCCAAGCGGTCCAGATCCTACTGTTCACGAGCATACTTGAAGAAGTTTTCCTGCGACCGCGCGTGTCGCGGCGGGAGCGATGCCGACGACCGTATCGACGGACTCGGCTTCCGTTGCGCCCGAGTTCAGGAGGCCTGAGCGTAGCGCTGGGTTGCGACCCCCCACCCCAACCCTCCCCCACAAGGGGGGAGGGGGCAAGTTACTGTTGCCGTTGCCGTGCCGCCTTGGGCCGAAAGGCGCGGACCCCCTGCGCCAGCCGCTCGCCGTCCGCCGTGGTGTGCTTGGCCATGTAACGGCAGCGCAGATAGAGTGCGAGGATGCGCCGCACCGCGACGGCCAGATCGGGCCGCGCCGCGGCGACCCGCCGCGTGAAGTCGGCGGGTCCTTCCCCGGGTGCCCTGGTCAAGCCGATCCGTGCCAGCCGCCGGCAAAACAGGGCATAACTGCGTGTGACCGGGTCCTGCGGCTGCGTCTGGCGCAGCAGCGCGAGCAGGATCAGGCCCATCACCAGGGCGAGCGAGGTCATCATGATCAGTGCCAGGGCGAGCTCGCCATATGCGCGCAGCCCCAGGCCCTCGAGCAGGCGGTTCTGCTGTTCGCTGGAGAAGTCCAAAACCCAGCCCTGCCAGGCGGCATCCACGCTGTCGGCCAGGTTGCGCAGTTGCCGGATGGCCTGCCCCATGGTGCCCGCCGTGTCGATCTGGAAGCGCAGCGGGGCGCTGGCACCGAGCAGCCGGGAGGCGCCCCGGTTGTCGACCCGGCCGGGCGCGACGGCGGATGTCGGATCGACCCGGACCCAGCCGCGCCCGGCGATCGCCACCTCCACCCAGGCGTGGGCCGAGGACTGCCAGATCATGTGGTAGCCGCCGATCCGGTTGGGCTCACCGCCGAGATAGCCGACGACGACCCGGGCCGGCACCCCGGCCAGGCGCATCAGGACCGCGAAGCTGCCGGCGTAGTGCTCGCAGAAGCCGCTGCGGGTCTCGAACAGGAATTCATCCCAGGGGTTGGCCCCGAGCGGCGGTGGTAGCAGGGTGTAGCTGAATGCCTCGCGGTTGAAAAACTTCAGGCCCGCCTGGACCAGGTCCCAGTCGGTGGCGCCGTCGCGCGACCACTCGGCGACCAGCGAACGCATCCGTGCGGTGACGTTCCAGGGTAGGCGCAGGGCGTAGCGACGCTCGGACTCGCTCGGTGCCTGGGTCTGGTAGCTGAGGGCCGAGCGGGCGCGATAGCGCTTGGCGGTCGTGATGGGCGCGTTCGCGCTCAACACAAACCCGGCCCCGAGTTTGGTGTCCGTGGGGTGTTCCACCGGCAGGTCCAGGGCGAAGAGCCAGCGTTGTTGCGACGGCTCCAGGACGACCTCGTAGTCGATGAGGTCGGTCGCCTGGGCCAGCCCCGGATCGGCCTTGTGCCGCGGGCCAATCCCTGAAAACCAGCGGCGATCGTCCACCTCCCAGAACACCAGCCCGCGCCAGTACAGTTCACTTGGCTTCGGTGCGGGCCCCGTGAAGCGGGCGCGGAAGGCCAGTTCGCCATTGACCACCAGTTCGCTGATGGAGCCGGGCTCCAGATGGTCGCTCATCCCGATGGTGGAGGTGTCCCGCTCGAACCCCAGGCTCCAGAGTGGTGCATTGAGCCGCGGGAAGAGCAGGAACAGCACCAGTGTCAGGGGTGCCGCCTGGAGTGCGAGCCGCAGGGTGATCCCAAGGGTGCGGCGCCAGGGGGCGGCCCCCAGTCCGCCGTTCAGATCCACCAGGAGCGCCACCGCCGAGACTGCCACGGCGCTGAGATACAGGGTCAGTCCCAGTCCGCGATCAAACAGGAACTGCACCACGATCAGCAGGCCGAGCACGATGGCGACCACCCGATGGTCGCGCCGCGTCCGCAACTCCAGGAGCTTGAGCGCCAGCATGGTGACCAGCAGGGCGGTGCCCCCGACCTTGCCGACCAGGGTGTGATTGGCGATCAGGCAGTTCATGCCGCCGGCCAGGGTCAGGGTCAAGAGGGTCAAGCGCCCCGGCGTGGCCGCCGGCCAGCGCGCGGCGGCGAACCGCAACACCAGCACCAGGGCGAGGAAGGCCGAGACCTGCCACGCCATGAAGCGTGCGAGCGGCAGATAGGCGGCGGCGACCGCCACCGTGATCGCGATGGTTTGATCCCGCCGGGGCGGCTCATCGATGAGGTCAGGCTTGGCCACGATCGCCGCCTGGATTGAAGAGTGCCAGGGCCGCCAGGCAGCGTTGCAGGTGGGCCTCGCCCCGGTCCAGGGTGAGTTCGCGCCCGGGCAGCCGCAGCCCGAACCGCACCTGGGCGCGCGCGGTGTCCAGTAACTGGCGGGTGAGCAGGCCGATCCTGGTCTCGGGGTCGCCGCCGCCGCTGCGTGCCCAGTCGATCCAGACGTCGAGTCCCTCCTCGCCGCCGAACTGCTTGACGATCAGGCCGCGCTCGCGCGCCAGGGCCTTCCAATCCAGGTGGTGGGGGGAGTCGCCGTAGCGATACTCGCGCGGCCCCAGGTAGTCGTCGCGGCCCTCGCCGCCGCGCTGCGCCGGGCGCCGTGCCTGGCCCTGGTCCTGCACCGGCGGCGGCGCCGCCGCGGCCGGCCGCGGGTAGACCAGCGACTCGGCGTGCGTCTGCGCATAGCACCAGGCGCGAAACAGGTGCATGGGGTGGCGGGTCTCCAGCTCGACCGCCGGGAGCTGGAGCAGACCCCGGCGGCGGGTCGGCACGCCCAGCAGCACCGTCTGCTGGTCGCGGGCGTTCACGCAGACGGGCGTGCCGGGGTCGACCCCGCCGGCCAGGCGCAGGTCGAACCGCGGTCCGGCGCGCGTGTTGTGCAGGGTGACCTCGAATTGGGCGGGGGTCCCGGCAAACACGGCCGGGCCAGGCCGGACCTGGACCGCGAGGCCGAGCAGATTGAACCAGCAGTGATGCATGGCCACCAGCCCGACGGCGACCAGAAAGAAGGTGAACAGCAGCCCCAGGTTGTTCTGATAGTTCAGCGAGCCCATGAGCATGGCGAAGGCGGCGACGGCATACAGCACCCCGGTCGGGGTCGGCATGATATAGATTTGGCGCGCGGCGATCCGGGCGATGCCATCGGCGTCGAGCGGCGCCTTGCGCAGCAGGTCTTGCAGCCGGCGCTTTAGACTGGAAATCGCGCCGGGAGCGCGCTCCCCATCTCCCTCCCCCCGCGTGGGGGAGGGCGGGGTGGGGGAACGGTCGGTGCGCAGCCGTTTCAGGCCGTCGACCGCCCCCTTAAGGCGCGCTGCGAACATTAGGGCACCGGCACCGCGGCCAGGATGAGCGCGGCTACCTCGTCGTGGTCCAGGCGCCCGGCGGCATCGCCAGCCACCAGGCGGTGGATGCAGCAGGCCGGCACGACCGCCTGGACGTCCTCCGGGATCGCATAGGTGCGTCCCGCCAGCAGCGCCCAGGCCTTGGACGCCCGCAGCAGGGCCACGCCCGCCCGCGGCGAGAGCCCGTGGACGAAGCGCTCCGAGCGCCGGGTGAACTGGAGGATGGCGAGGCAATAGTCGATGATCGGTGCGGTCGCCGCGACCTCGCAGACCAGGCCTTGCAGACGCGCGAGGTCGGCCGCCGTCAGGATGGCGGGTTGCCGCTCGACCATGGCCCGCCGATCCTCGCCGGCCAGGAGAATCTTCTCCTGGGCGGCCGGCGGATAGCCCAGGCGGATGCGCATCAGGAACCGATCGAGCTGGGACTCCGGGAGCGGATAGGTGCCGATCTGGTACGACGGGTTCTGGGTCGCGATCACGAAGAAGGGCTCCGGCAGCGGCCTGGTCTCCCCGTCGACCGTCACCTGCCGCTCCTCCATGGCCTCCAGCAGGGCGCTCTGGGCCTTGGGTGTGGCCCGGTTGATTTCGTCGGCGAGGACCAGTTGGGAAAACACCGGGCCCGGGTGGAAGCGAAAGCGCTCGTTGTCCCGCTCATAGACCGAGACCCCGATCACATCCGCCGGCAGCAGGTCGCTGGTGAACTGGATGCGCGAATATTGGAGCCCCAGCAGCCGCGCCAGCAGGTGGGCCAGGGTGGTCTTGCCCACCCCCGGCAGGTCCTCGATCAACAGGTGGCCGCGGGCCAGCAGGCAGGCCAGGGCCAGGCGCAAGGCGTGCTCCTTGCCCAGGATGATGGCCCCGGCCGCCGCCAGGACCTGCTCGGTCAGATTGGCCTGGTGGGGGTGGATGGTGGTTGGTAGAGACCCTTTCACAGATGGTCCTCGGCGGCGCTCGGGCGCCGGCGGTAGGGGCCGTCGCCACTGGAAAATCCCGATATTCCAGTGGGAAGGCTCAATTGAGTTAAACTGCCGGCTGCTGCCGACACTAACAGACTGTGCCTCATGTTTGCGACCGATTCATACGATGTCATCGTCATTGGCGGCGGCCACGCCGGGACCGAGGCGGCCCTGGCCGCGGCCCGTCTGGGGGTGCGGACCCTGCTCCTGACCCACAACGTCGAGACCATCGGTGCGATGTCTTGCAACCCGGCCATCGGCGGCATCGGCAAGGGCCACCTGGTGCGGGAGATCGACGCCATGGGCGGGCTCATGGCCCGCGCCGCCGATCGTGCCGGGATCCAGTTCCGCATCCTGAACGCCAGCAAGGGGCCGGCGGTGCGGGCCACCCGCGCCCAGGCCGATCGGGTACTGTACAAGGCGGCGGTGCGCGCTGCCTGTGAGGGCCAGCCCAATCTTGCGATTTTTCAGCAGGCGGCCGACGACCTGCTGATTGAGGCGGGCCGGGTGGTTGGGGTGCGCACCCAGATGGGGCTGTGCTTCTCCTCCCGTGCCGTCGTGCTCACCGTGGGGACCTTTTTGGCCGGGCGCATCCATGTCGGGCTCGCCAATTATGCGGGCGGGCGGGCGGGCGATCCACCCGCCAACGCCCTGGCGCAGCGCCTGCGCGAACTGCCCTTGCGCACGGCGCGGCTCAAGACCGGGACCCCGCCGCGTATCGACGGTCGGACCATCGATTACGGCCAACTGGAGGAGCAGCCCGGCGACCGGCCCACGCCGGTCTTCTCCTTCCTCGGCGCCGTTGCGGATCACCCGCGGCAGGTGAGTTGTTTTATCGCCCATACCAACCCCCACACCCACGAGCTGATCCGCGGTGGGTTGTCGCGCTCACCTCTATATATGGGGGTGATCGAGGGCGTCGGCCCGCGCTACTGTCCGTCGATCGAGGACAAGGTGGTGCGCTTCGCCGACAAGCAGAGCCATCAAATCTTCGTCGAGCCGGAGGGGTTGTGTACCCATGAGGTCTACCCCAACGGCATCTCCACCAGCCTGCCCTACGACATCCAGCAGGCCCTGGTGCGCTCCATCGCGGGCTTTGAGCAGGCCCATATCACCCGTCCGGGCTACGCCATCGAGTACGATTTTTTCGATCCGCGCGACCTGCATGCGACCTTGGAGACCAACCATCTGGAGAACCTGTATTTTGCCGGCCAGATCAACGGCACCACCGGCTATGAGGAGGCGGCCGCCCAGGGCCTGCTGGCCGGGGCCAATGCCGCCCTGCGGGTGCTGGGGCGCGACCCCTGGTATCCGCGCCGCGATGAGGCCTATCTGGGGGTGCTGGTGGACGATCTCATCACTCGCGGCACCGCCGAGCCCTACCGGATGTTCACCAGCCGCGCCGAGTACCGTCTGTTGTTGCGCGAGGACAATGCGGACCTGCGCCTGACCGAGACCGGGCGGCAACTGGGACTCGTCGGTGAGGACCAATGGCGAATCTTCAGCGACAAGCGCGAGGCCATCGCCCGGGAGCGCGAGCGGCTGCGCGAGACCTGGGTGCGCCCGGCCGCGGTGCCGCTGGCGGATCAGGTGGCGGTCCTGGGCGAGGCGCTGCGTCACGAGGCCCGCGCCCTGGACCTCCTGGCGCGGCCACAGGTCGACTGGCGGGGCCTGGTGCGCCTCACCGGCGAGCCGCCGGTGCCGGTGGCGGCCGTGGTGGCGGAGCAACTGGAGATCCAGTCGCACTATGACGGCTATATCGCGCGCCAGCAGGCGGAGATCGACCGCCAGCGTGAGCAGGAGGCCAAGCCGTTGCCGACCGACTTTAACTTCGCGCTGGTCCGTGGTCTGTCGGTGGAGGTGTGCGAGAAGCTCACCCGGGTGCGGCCCGCGACCCTGGGCCAGGCGGCGCGCGTCCCCGGTGTCACCCCCGCCGCCGTCTCGCTGCTGCTGATCCACCTCAAGCGGCAGGCCGGCTAAGAAGAACTCACGCCAAGGCGCCAAGGCGCCAAGATGTTACCCGGCGGTTGGCAATGTCCATTTATTCTCAGGTCGCTCCGATCTCACAGGGTTACGCAAGTGTCTTTCAGCAGTCTTGTCTATTTTTCTTCCCTTGGCGCCTTGGCGCCTTGGCGTGAGATTCTTTTCTATCCCCCCGCCTGGGGCAGCCGATGACCCAAGACCCCTTGGAACCTCGGGGTCCGATTGCCGCGCGGTTGGCTGAGGGCGTCGCTGCGCTCGGGCTCACGCTCGCGCCGGGGCAGGGCGAGCGGCTGCTCGACCTCCTGGCGCTCCTGGCGCGCTGGAACCGCGCCTACAACCTCACCGCCGTGCGCGACCCGCTCGAGCAGGTCGCGCGTCATCTGCTCGACAGCCTCGCGCTCCTGCCCTATCTGCGCGGCGAGTCGGTGTTGGACCTGGGCACCGGGGCGGGGCTGCCGGGGTTGCCGCTCGCCATCTGCGACCCCGCGCGGCACTACTGGTTGCTCGACGGCAACGGCAAAAAGGTCCGATTTGTGCGTCAGGCGGTGCTGGAGCTCGGGCTCCCGGCGGTGCATCCCATACATAGCCGCATCGAGGCGTACCGGCCGGGGCGAAAATTCAGTACCATAGTGAGTCGGGCCGTGGCCACGATCGCGCAGATCGAAGGCCTGTCGGCCCCCCTGCTCGAACGTCCGGGGCGCTTGCTGGTGATGAAGGGCCGCTATCCCCAGGACGAGCTCCAAGACCCGGCGCTCCGCGAGCTCGACTTGGCCGTGCATAAGCTGTTCGTGCCCTTCCTCGAAGGCGAACGTCATCTGATCGAGATCCGCTGTGAGTGAACCTGCCATGGCCCGAATTATCGCCGTTGCCAACCAGAAGGGTGGCGTCGGCAAGACCACCACCGCGGTCAATCTGGCCGCGTCCCTGGCCTCCATGCAACGCCGGGTCCTGCTGGTGGACCTGGACCCCCAGGGCAACGCCACCATGGGCTGTGGGGTGGACAAGCACCGCATCGAGTACTCGAGCTGCGACGTGCTGCTTTCCGAGGTGCCCTTCGCGCAGTGCCTGCGGCGGGTCTTGGCGCCGGCCCCCGGCTTCGATCTGCTGCCCGCCAACGCCGATCTCACCGCCGCCGAGGTGGGTCTGATGGACACGGCCGACCGGGAGCGGCGGCTCGAGCGGGTGCTGGCGGGCGTGTCCGCGGCCTACGACCTGGTCATCATCGACTGCCCGCCGTCGCTCAACATGCTGACGCTCAATGCCTTGGTGGCGGCCCAGGGGGTGCTGATCCCCATCCAGTGCGAGTACTACGCACTCGAGGGGCTGTCCGCGCTCATCGACACCATCGATCAGGTGCGTGACAGCCGCAACGCCGGACTGCAGATCGAGGGCATCCTGCGCACCATGCACGATCCGCGCAATAATCTGGCCAATCAGGTCTCGACCCAGCTCGTGGTCCATTTTTCCGATCAGGTCTACCGCACCATCATCCCGCGCAATGTGCGCCTGGCCGAGGCCCCCAGTCATGGCCAGCCGGTGATGCTGTACGATCCGGCGTCGACCGGGGCGGTGTCCTACCTGGCCCTGGCCAGCGAGGTGCTGCGCCGTCAAGGCAAGCGCCAACTCGCGGCCTGATTCCTATCCACCGCGCCCTCTGTTGAGCTGAAACCCTACCCATGGACGAGCAAACGATCGCCAGCCCTAAGAAACGCGGGCTCGGCCGCGGACTCGACGCACTGCTCGGTGCGACCCGCCCGGCCCCGAACCTCGCGGTGAGTCAGGACCCGCTCGGCGCGGACGGGCCGGCCGCCCCGCCCAGTGAGCAGATCACGCGACTGCCCCTGGAGTGCATCGAGCGCGGTCGCTATCAGCCGCGTCGCGACTTCGACCCCGATGCACTGCGCGAACTGGCCGACTCCATTGCCGTCCAGGGGGTGATCCAGCCCGTTGTGGTGCGGCCCATCGCCCCCGAGCGCTACGAGCTCATCGCCGGGGAGCGCCGCTGGCGCGCCTCGCAACAGGCGGGGCTCAAGGATATCCCGGTGGTGATCCGCGATGTGGACGAGCCCACCGCGGTGGCCATCGGCCTGATCGAGAACATCCAGCGGGCGGACCTGAACCCGCTGGAGGAGGCCAGTGCCCTGGAGCGGCTGCTCGGCGAGTTCGCGTTGACCCATCAGCAGATCGCCGAGGCCGTCGGCAAGTCCCGCACCACCATCACCAATCTACTGCGGTTGCTGGAGCTCAACCCGGACGTCAAGGCCTATGTGGAGCAGGGCCAGCTCGAGATGGGGCACGCCCGCGCCCTGCTCGGGCTGAAAGGGCCGGCGCAGAGCGCCGCCGCCAAGCAGGTGGTGGCCGGGGGGCTGTCGGTGCGCGAGACCGAGCGTCTGGTGCGGCGTCTCCAGCAGGCCGGCGAGCCGCCGGCCGGGCCCGCGCCCAAGGCCGAGAACCCCGATGTCCGTCGCCTGCAGGACGACCTGGCCGCGCGGCTCGGCGCCCCGGTCCAGATCCGGCAGGGCCCGAAGGGGGCCGGCAAGCTGGTGATCGCCTACCACAGCCTGGACGAGTTGGATGGCATACTCGCACACATTCAGTGACTCGGCCGGGCGGGGTGCGGGCCGGGCGGGGCGGCCCAATAGTATGAATCGGTGCTCCGGGGCGATCAATTTGGTTTAGCCCGCGTTGACCCCATTTGCGCAACCCCTTATACTGTTCGTCTGGCAAGGGGGACTTTCCCCAACACAAGCCACTCTGATGCAACAGGCGGATGCCCAACTAGCCAAGCGGCTCTTTCAGGTCCAGGCGATTCTCAGTGTCATCGCGGCGGTCATTGCGTTGCCGTTCGGTTGGCATGCGGTGGTCTCGGTGCTGGTGGGGGCTGGGGTTTGTCTGTTGGCCAATCGCTTGTTTGCGCTGTGGGTCTTCCGCAGCTACCGGGCACAGCAGCCGCAGCGGCTGCTGTTGCGTATTTACGGCGCCGAAGCAGCAAAATTGGCGTTGATCATCGGTCTCTTCGGCCTGGCGTACCTTGCCATCGATGGACTGAATATTGCCGCACTGCTGGCTGCCTACCTGGCGATCCAGGTAGTGTCCACGGTGATTGCAGCGCAGTTGGGCGTCCGATCCGGTGCCCGCGGCAAGGATGGCCAAGACCAGATCGCTACGATAGAAGCCGCCACGATAGAATCCGAGAGATGACCGATGTCGACCGCTGAAACGCTCACTACCCAAGGCTATATCCAGCACCACCTTACCCAGTTGACGCTGGGGGTGTCGCCCGAGCATGGGTTCGGCTTCGCCCATAGCTCCCAGGACGCCGCGGCGATGGGGTTTTGGGCGCTCAATGTCGATACGATGTTCTTCTCTATCCTGCTGGGGTGGCTGGCCTTCAGCTTCTTCCGTAAGGTCGCCGAGCGGGCCACCGCCGGGATCCCCGACGGGGGACAGAATTTCGCGGAATGGGTCGTCGATTTCATCGACGAGAACGTCCGTGGCTCCTTCAGTGGCAAGAATCCGCTGGTCGCGCCGCTCGCCCTGACGATCTTTGTCTGGGTTCTGCTCATGAATATGATGGACCTGCTGCCGGTGGACCTGCTGCCCTGGCTGTGGGGTCAGTTCTGGAGTCTGTTCGGCGCCAATCCGCATCATGTGTTCCTGCGCGTCGTGCCCACCGCGGACCCCAATACCACCTTTGCTATGGCGCTGATGGTGTTCTTCACTGTACTGTATTACAGCATCAAGATGAAGGGTGTCGGTGGGTTCCTCGGGGAGTTGACGCTCCAGCCGTTCGGTGTCTGGGGCATGCCCGCGAACCTCATCCTGGAGGGCATCAGTCTGCTGTCCAAGCCGGTCTCGCTCGCCCTGCGTCTGTTCGGCAACATGTATGCCGGCGAGATGATCTTTATCCTGATCGCGCTGATGTATGGCGGCGGTACCGCGCTGGCGGTGACGGCCGGCGGTCTGCAATTCGTCTGGGCGGTGTTCCATATCCTCATCATCACCCTGCAGGCCTTCATTTTCATGGTGCTGACGGTCGTCTATCTGGACATGGCCCACCAGACCCATCACTGATTCGTTTCGCTCTTCAACTCATCTCTCCCCTTTCCAAACAACCGGAGTCACCCGTGGAACTACAAGCCGCACAAGCATTTGCAATGGCCATCAAATTCATCGGCGCGGGCCTTATGCTCGGCCTGGGCGCCGTCGGCGCTGGTGTCGGCATCGGTGTCCTGGGTGGCCGGTTCCTCGAAGGTGCGGCCCGTCAGCCCGAGCTGATCCCGATGCTGCGCACGCAGTTCTTTATCGTCATGGGTCTCGTTGACGCCTTGCCGGTCATCGCGATCGCCATGGGCCTCTACCTGATGTTCGCCGCCTAAGCTGGGAACAGACCAGGGCAGATCAGGGATCCGGTGCCCGGCTGTGGCCGGTCGCCCGCCAGACTTGAGGCACCCCCAGGCACCCCGAGGCACCCGAGGCAATAGATGAATTTCAATTTGACACTCATTGGCCAGATGATCTCCTTCGGGGTCTTCGTCTGGTTCACCATGACCTATGTCTGGTCGCCGATCATGCAGGCGCTCCAGGACCGCAAGGCGAAGATCGCCGAGGGGCTCGCCGCCGCCGAACGCGGTCACCAGGAGAAGGCCCTGGGCGAGCAGCGCGCCCTGCAACTGCTGAAGGACGCCAAGTCCCAGGCCGCCGAGATCCTGAGCCAGGCGCAAAAGCGCGCCGGGGAGATCGTCGAGGAGGCCAAGGTCAACGCCCGCGACGAAGGCGCTCGGCTGGTCGTCTCAGCCCAGGCCGAGATCGAGCACGAGACCAACCGTGCCCGTGAAGAGTTGCGTGGCAAGGTCGCTACCCTGGCGGTCGCCGCGGCAGAAAAGATCCTGAAGAAGGAAATCGACGCCCGCGCCCATCAGTCGATCGTCGACGACTTCGTCAGACAGATTTAGGGACAGACCATGGCCGGAGAACTCACAACCATCGCCCGGCCCTACGCCGAGGCCGTCTTTGCCAGCGCGCAGGGGACCAGTCAGGTCGACGCCTGGTACGAACCGCTGCAAACGCTCGCCGCGATCGCCGCCGATCCGCAGGTGGCCGAACAGATCGGTAACCCGAATCTGGCCGCTGGTCGCGTGCGCGACATGATCCTCGGCGTGGCGGGCGATTCGCTGCCCGGCGAGCTCAAGAATCTGGTGCGGCTGCTGGCGGACAACGGCCGGCTGATTGCCCTGCCGGAGATCGCCGCGCTCTATGAGGAGCGCCGGGTGGCCAGCCAAGGCGTGCGAGAGGTCCTGGTGCGTAGCGCCTTCCCGGTCGATGCCGACCAGGAGCAGGCACTGGCAACCTACCTCAGCCGCCGCCTGGGCGCCCAGGTCGAGCTCAGGGTGGAACAGGATTCCGACCTCATCGGCGGCCTCGAGATTCGCGCCGGGGACCTCGTGATCGACGACTCGGTTCGCGGCAAGCTCCAGCAACTCGCGCACGCACTCCAATTCTGAACGGGCCTAATGTGACCAGGACACCGCCATGCAACTGAATCCCTCCGAGATCAGCGATCTCATTAAGCAGAAGATCGAACAGTTCGAGCTGAAGACGGAGGCCCGTACCGAAGGCACCATCGTCAGCATCACCGACGGTATCGTGCGCGTACACGGCCTGTCCGATGCCAAGTATTACGAGATGCTGGAGTTCCCGGCGGATGCCGCCGGTCAGGCGACCTTCGGCCTGGCCCTGAATCTGGAGCGCGACTCGGTCGGCGCCGTGATCCTGGGCGGCTATACGCACTTGAGCGAGGGCGACTGGGTGCGTTGCACCGGCCGCGTGCTCGAGGTCCCGGTCGGCCCGGGTTTGCTCGGACGGGTCGTCGACTCATTGGGTAACCCCATTGACGGCAAGGGGCCGATCGATGCGGTCGGCACGGCCCCCATCGAGAAGGTGGCCCCCGGCGTCATCGCGCGTAAATCGGTCGACCAGCCGGTGCAGACCGGCATCAAGGCGATCGACGCCATGGTCCCGGTCGGGCGCGGTCAGCGCGAGCTGATCATCGGCGACCGCCAGACCGGCAAGACCGCCGTGGCCATCGACGCCATCATCAATCAGAAGGGCACCGGCGTTAAGTGCATCTATGTTGCGGTGGGTCAGAAGAACTCATCCATTGCGACCCTGGTGCGTAAGCTCGAAGAGTTCGGCGCGATGGAACACACCATCATCGTCGCCGCCGCCGCCGCCGAATCGGCCGCCATGCAGTACATTGCGCCCTATGCCGGCTGCACCATGGGCGAGTATTTCCGCGACCGTGGCGAAGATGCGCTGATCGTTTATGACGATTTGACCAAGCAGGCCTGGGCCTATCGTCAGGTCTCCCTGCTGCTGCGCCGCCCGCCGGGTCGCGAGGCCTATCCGGGTGACGTCTTCTATCTGCATTCGCGTCTGTTGGAGCGCGCCGCGCGCGTCAATGCGCACTATGTCGAGGAGCAGACCAAGGGTGAGGTGAAGGGCAAGACCGGGTCGTTGACCGCGTTCCCGATCATCGAGACCCAGGCCGGCGACGTGTCCGCCTTCGTGCCGACCAACGTGATCTCCATCACGGACGGCCAGATCTTCCTGGAGACGGATCTCTTTAATGCCGGCATCCGCCCCGCCATCAATGCGGGTCTGTCGGTATCGCGTGTCGGCGGCGCCGCGCAGACCAAGATCATCAAGAAGCTCGGCGGCGGTATCCGTCTGGCGCTGGCCCAGTTCCGCGAACTGGCGGCCTTCTCCCAGTTCGCCTCCGACCTGGACGAGGCCACCCGCAAGCAGTTGAGCCGCGGTGAGCGGGTCACTGAGCTGATGAAGCAGGTCCAGTACTCCCCGTTGAGCGTGGCGCAGATGGCGGTTTCGCTGTTCGCCGCCAATGAGGGCTACCTGGACGATGTCGATGTGAAAAAGGTGGTGGATTTCGAGCGTGCCCTGCAGTCTTACATGAAGACCGCCCAGGCCGAGTTGCTCGATCGGATCAACGCCACCGGCGATTACAACGACGAGATCCAGACCGCCATGCACGCCGCGATCAAGGCCTTCAAGGCCAGCAATACGTGGTAGTTAGCCGCCAGGTCCGCGCGCTCTGCCCCCGCCTCGGGGGCAGACGCGGTGAGTCCGAGGCGTTGCATGACTCGATTCAACCCACTGTCGCTGCCATTCAAGCTGGCGGCTGGCGGCTGGAAGCTGGGAGCTTGAGCTAATGGCTGGCGCCAAAGAAGTCCGCACCAAGATCGCGAGCATCAAGAGCACGCAAAAGATCACCAAGGCCATGCAGATGGTCGCGGCGTCCAAGATGCGTAGGGCCCAGGAGCGCATGTCCGCCTCCAAGCCCTATGCGGAAAAGATGCTGGGGGTGATCAGTCACCTGGCCCGTGCGACCCCCGAGTATCGGCACTCCTTCATGGCGGTCGAGCGGGCGCGTAAGCGGGTCGGTTATATCATTGTCTCATCCGACCGCGGTCTGTGCGGTGGGCTCAACAGCAACCTGTTCCGGCGTCTCATCGTCGAGATCAAGGAGCAAAAGGCCGCGGGCGTCGAGCCGGTGTTCTGCACCATCGGCACCAAGGCGCTGGCCTTTTTCCGGCGCTTCGGCGGCAAGGTGCTGGGTCAGGCGACCCACCTGGGCGACAAGCCGCACATCGAGAGCCTGATCGGGACGGTCAAGGTGATGCTCGATGCCTTCGAGGCCAAGGAGATCGATGCGATCTATGTCGCGAGCAACGAGTTCGTGAACACCATGACGCAGCGCCCGGTGATTCGCCAATTGGTGCCACTGGTGCCGGGCGAGCAGGCGACGATGCCGCTGCACTGGGACTATATCTACGAACCCGACGCCAAGACGGTGCTCGATTCACTGCTGACTCGCTATATCGAGGCCCTGGTCTATCAGGGGGTGGTGGAAAACGGTGCCTGTGAGCAGGCGGCGCGCATGGTCGCCATGAAGTCGGCCTCCGACAACGCCGGCGAGTTGATCAGCGAACTGCAACTGATCTACAACAAGGCGCGCCAGGCCGCGATTACCCAAGAAATTTCCGAGATCGTGAGCGGCGCGGCGGCGGTCTAGCCGGGCACTGCGATTGAGAACCCCGATTCAAAACGCATCCCCAGACGCCTGCCCAGGCGAGAACGAGGAATAGAATATGAGCTCTGGTAACGTAGTGCAGATCATCGGCGCCGTGGTGGACGTGCAGTTCGCCCGCGCGGATATGCCCAAGGTCTATGACGCACTCACCATCGACGCCACCGGCTTGACGCTGGAGGTGCAGCAGCAACTCGGCGACGGCGTGGTCCGTACCATCGCCATGGGCTCCACCGATGGGTTGCAGCGCGGCGTACCGGTGACCGCCACCGGCGCCCCGATCAGCGTGCCGGTGGGTCAGGCGACCCTGGGCCGTATTATGGACGTGCTGGGCAACCCGGTGGATGAAGAGGGCCCGGTCAAGACGGACGAGCGGTGGGCGATCCACCGCCCGGCGCCGAAGCTCGAAGACCAGGCGGCCTCCACCGAGATCCTGGAGACCGGCATCAAGGTCATCGACCTGATCATGCCGATCGTCAAGGGCGGTAAGGTCGGCCTGTTCGGCGGTGCCGGCGTCGGCAAGACCGTGACCCTGATGGAACTCATCAACAACATCGCCAAGGCCCACGGCGGCTTCTCGGTGTTTGCCGGGGTCGGTGAGCGGACCCGCGAGGGCAACGACTTCTATCATGAAATGAAGGAGTCGAACGTTCTCGATAAGGTCGCCCTGGTCTACGGTCAGATGAACGAGCCCCCGGGCAACCGTCTGCGCGTCGCCCTGACCGGCCTCACCATGGCCGAGTATTTCCGCGAGGAAGGCCGGGACGTGTTGCTCTTTATCGACAACATCTACCGCTACACCCTGGCCGGTGTGGAGGTCTCCGCACTGCTGGGCCGTATGCCCTCCGCGGTGGGTTACCAGCCGACCCTGGCTTCCGAGATGGGCGCCCTGCAAGAGCGCATCACCTCCACCCGCACCGGTTCCATCACCTCGTTCCAGGCCGTCTATGTGCCCGCCGACGACTTGACCGACCCGTCCCCGGCCACCACCTTTGCGCACTTGGATGCGACCCTGGTGTTGTCGCGGCAGATTGCCGAGCTCGGCATCTATCCGGCCGTGGACCCGCTGGACTCCACCAGCCGTATCCTCGACCCGAACGTGGTCGGTGCCGATCATTACGACACCGCGCGCGCCGTGCAGGGGACCTTGCAGCGCTATAAGGAATTGAAGGACATCATCGCCATCCTGGGCATGGACGAGCTCTCCGAGGACGATAAGCTCACCGTCTCCCGGGCACGCAAGATCCAGCGCTTCCTGTCCCAGCCATTCACCGTCGCCGAGGTCTTCACCGGCGCCCCGGGCAAGTATGTGCCGGTCGCGGACACCATCCGGGACTTCAAGGCCATCGTCAACGGCGAATACGACCACCTCCCCGAGCAGGCCTTCTATATGGTCGGCGGGATCGACGAGGCCATCGCCAAGGGCGAGCAGATGGCCGCCTAGGCGGCTGCGAACAGAGGGTTAAGCTATGGCTATGACCATCCATGTGGACATCGTGAGCGCCGAGGGGGCCATCCACTCCGGGCTTGCGACCATGGTCTTCGCGACCGCGGAGATGGGCGAGGTCGGTATCGCCCCCCGCCACACCGCCTTCATCAGCCGCCTGCGGCCGGGCGATGTGCGGGTGCAGAAGGAGAATGGCGAGCAGGAGCATTTTTATGTCTCCGGCGGCATGATCGAGGTCCAGCCCATGGCCGTGACCGTGCTGGCCGACACCGCCATCCGCGCCCAGAACCTGGACGAGGCCGCGGCCTTGGAGGCCAAGCGCAAGGCCGAAGACGCACTCGCCGGTCATGCCGCCGAGTTCGAATACGCCAAGGCCCAGGCCGAACTGGCCGATGCCATTGCGCAACTGCGTGCCATCGAGCGGATGCGCAAGATGAAGTCGAGTTAGGGCTCGCTCCCGGTCGTCTTAACTAACGCCCCCGGCGCGCTGCGCCGGGGGCGTTTTTTTTTGGGCGCTTCTCGTGACACCGCTCCGCGGTGTCACGCCTGTGTTGGGCGCTCTGCGCCCCGAGGCCGTCGGTCGGAGTGAGTCCGTAGGTTGGGGTGAGGAACGAACCCCAACATCCCCCGCTCATTGCCATCAGGTTGGGCTTCCCTCGTCACCCCAACCGACCGGCTACCAAGTATCCACCGGACTCCTGACCGGCACCACCCCTGGCCGATTGAGCACATGGGTATAGATCATGGTCGTCGACACATCCGCGTGCCCCAATAACTCCTGCACGGTCCGGATGTCGTAGCCCGCCTCCAGCAGATGGGTTGCAAACGAATGACGCAACGCATGGCTATTGACCCGCTTCGGCAGCCCGGCGCGTTGCCCGGCCGCGTTGATCTCCATCTGCAGAGACGACTCGTGCAGATGATGGCGGCGCACCTCCCCGGACTTGGGGTCCTGCGACAGCCGACTACTCGGAAACACGTACTGCCAGATCCATTCACGCGCCGCATGCGGGTACTTACGCCCCAAGGCATCGGGCAGATACACCGACCCCGCCCCCGCCGCCAGGTCCCGCTCGTGCTGGGTCTTCACCCGCGCCAGATGGGCCTCCACCGCCTCCCGCAGGCGCTCGGGCAAGGGCACAATCCGGTCCTTGCCGCCCTTCCCGTTGCGGACCATGATCGAGCGATTGCCAAAGTCAACGTCCGCCACCCGCAGCCGCACGCACTCCATCAGCCGCATCCCGGTCCCATACATCAGCCGCGCCATCAGGCCGAAGGTCCCGTCCATCGCCTCGCACAACCGGCGCACCTCTTCCCGGGTCAGCACCACCGGAAGCCGCTGCTGGCGCTTGGGCCGGGAGAAACGCACGTCCTCCAGGGGTCGCTCCAACACCTGTTTGAACAGGAACGCCACGGCGTTATAGGCCAGGCTTTGAGTCTTGGCCGCCACGGACTTGTCCACCGCCAGATGCGTCAGGAACCGCTGTACGTCCTCAACCCCCAACGCCGCCGTCGGCGTATCGCCGCAAAACGCCAGAAAGCGGTGGCACCAATCCACATAGGCCTGCTCGGTGCGGATCGAGTACTGCATCGCCCGGATCGTCCGCGCCAGGGTCTCCAGGAGCGGGAAGGCCGCCACCGCACCGGCGAACCGCGGCCCCGCGCCCGGCGCCTGGGACTTCCCAAGGGTCGGATGGTCCGGTGCCAGGACTCGGCCGCCGGCCTTCCACCAGTCCCAATCGATCCCTTTGCCGGCGGGGGCTTGACTTAAATCGACTAAAAGGAGTTGCAAAGCGTCGACCGTTTGGCGAAACTGCCAGCCGGCCAGTTGGCCCTGGCTCGACACCTCTTGGAGGTAGCCGTTGACCTCCTCGGCCGTGAGCTGAGACAGGGATGTTGGGCGCACCGCCTTGAGGAATCCTTCGACCCGACGGACGTACCAAGGGCGCATGTTTTCCGGCACGCCGCGGTGGATCAGGAGATCCAGGTAGCGGTCCCAGTTGGAGGGTGTGCCGTCTTGGCGGCGTGCGGGAGGGTCGGGGGGTGCGGTAGCCATGGCTGGGGGACCAGGATGCTTGGGTGCTAGACTGGATTCAGTCTAGTACCGCAGGATGAAAGTGCTCGGACCATGTCAAGCTAGGCTGCCAACGGCTTGCCTTGGTAGGTCCAGCGGAATGGTTTGGCCATTGTCTTGTTGAAATAGTCGATGAAGTT
>NZ_CAJAXH010000030.1 GCF_903946935.1 uncultured Thiodictyon sp. | reverse complement strand
GCTGGAATGGGCCAAGAGCATGAAATGGAAAGGCATCCACCCCATCGTCGAACTCAGTCGCAAGGTCTATGCGAAGGGCATCAGGCTCTCAAACAGGTTGATGAAAGATGTCGAAGCGAGATTGAAGCGTAGCCCGACTTCGCCAAAATGGGACATCTTTATCCAGCCGGTTTGCGGGTAACTTCTATAACGGAAATCACCTAAATTCGACACCCCGGTGTCTCATTTTCATTGACACATTCCGGACGGGCGGGGGCTGGCACTCCCCGCGGGGCTGGGTTGGCCCATCGAGTCAGCCGCGATGGAGTTGATGACGGCAGATCTCGCCCGCGTTGGCCTGTCGCCGGATGATGTCGATCCGTCGCTGGTCTGGTTGAGCCGCCGACCCTGGGCTGCGTTATGCGGCGCCCCGCTGCCTCAGGAGATTATCCGCGACCGTGAAGGTTGCTGGTATCGGCTGGGAGGCGTGCTTGACCCACCGGACGCGCTGGCCGCAAAGCTGGCCGACCCAATCCGGGATCTGCTGCACAGACAGGACACCAGCTCGGCGCAGGTTCACCGCGTCTTGATCGACGGCCCTCTAACCCGACTGAACGCAGGTCCCATGAGCTTCGGCGATCAGCTTGCGGAGCGGTTGCGGCAGTTGGGCACGGCATCGGCAGACATCGACGTCCTGCCGGTCCAGCAATCCGCCACCGCCAGCGGTGCCGCGCATTATGGCTGGCGGCGGCGGGAGGACATTCCTGGCTATTACGATACGGTGCCAGATCTTGAGATCAACGCCTGCGTGAATGGCCGGCCCGCTTTTGTGAGCCTGATGGAAGGCCAGAAGCGCGTCGTTGGCGGCAGAACCATCGGCCCCAAGGAAATTTCCGGTTTTTCCATTGAATCAGGTGCCAAGTCAGTCCAGTACTACCTGGCGCGCGCCGACGAGCCCACGGTGCGCAAGACCGACACCACGATCCCCGAACCTCCAGAGATCTCGACCAAACTGATTTTGGTCGTCAAGCAGACACCCGGCCAAGGATTCGCAGAGGTGGAGGTCAGGGCGACCGAGCGTGGCAGACTCGGTTTGCGGCCGGTGTTCCTCGACTGGAGGTTGATGGACGATACCTCTCTGACCCGCGAAGAGGTGTTGCATGCACTATCCGGACAATGCACCGTTGCCTATCCGGATCCGGCGCCAGTGGCATGCCATGCAACCGTCTGGTACGCCTACAATCTAGCATCCCGTATCCATAACTTCTTGGTCCATATGCGAGGCCTCGGATACGTACCCGGCCCACAGCGGGAGCTTGCATTTCAAACCGATCACGAGATGAATGCAGTAGGAGCTTTACATACCGCATTGAGCAGTAAGTCAATGGCGAAAAGCTTACGCAAAGTGCTAGAGCGGCGCAATAGATTGTCGACGAGCCAGCTTATCGAGCTTCTGCCTGATGACGACAAGAAGTTCGGGGCAGTCAGCTCGGAGGGTACAACTCCTCCCGAGGATGAACTCATCCGTCTGCTCGGCAAACCACCTGGTGGATACAAGAGCTATCGCGACTTGCTAGACCAGTTCGTTGCGGTAACCGACAGCGCGCTAGCCACAACGGCAGCAGCCCCAGGAGGCCAACAGAGCCTTCGCCAGAAACTGCTGGTGACGAATGCTTGGTGCTACACGGCAGCGGCACCGACAATCTTTAGCGAGATCCGTGCGGTGTTAACGCAACCCGCGTCGTACCCCAAAGCGTGGCAGCAAGATATCTTCAGAGCTGCGGGCCGGTGCTTGAGTGAGCCCGAGCACCTTGCGGCGCTCTTCAACAGGACACATCATGACTGGACTAATGGAGGACCGGGTGTTCCGCTTTACCGGATAAGTGCCGTAGGACAGGTGCTAGCCTACCGTCAAGACGCGCCGCATTATCTGCACCCCGATGTCGCGTTCGGACTCGCAACAATTGCCTGTGAAACCATGGAGGCGCAACGCGGGAAGCCGGCAAACAGGTTCTTTTCCGCCGCCGCGCTGTTGATGATGCTATTGCGGTATCGCATGGTCGACCCAGGTTTTCTCAGTCCGTCAAACGAGCCTCATCGGCCGTTGGTCGATCGGATAAATGCGATTCTCGAACAGCCCCTTGATCAGAGTCTTCGAAATCGGGCAAAGCTGGCACAGCTATTCAAGGCGATGCGCGATTTCATCGCGGCCCGCGGCAGCCCGCTGCCGATCTATGACATACTGACCGATCTCGCCGAATGAAAAAAAGCGACGCGTTCATGAGACTGCGCAGGAGAGTAACCATCCCCCGGCAAAGCCGGGGGCTTTCATTCGTGAGCCGCTCGAAGCGGCTACGGGGTCGCTAACGCGGCCCCGCGGTTCTTGGGCCGCCTAAAGGCGGCGACTCAGCCCCAGAGGTTGAGCTGTTCGAGGC
>NZ_CAJAXH010000029.1 GCF_903946935.1 uncultured Thiodictyon sp. | reverse complement strand
GACCTTTGCCAGAAAATCAAAAACTTCATCGACTATTTCAACAAGACAATGGCCAAACCATTCCGCTGGACCTACCAAGGCAAGCCGTTGGCAGCCTAGCTTGACATGGTCCGAGCACTTTCATCCTGCGGTACTAGGTCGCCCTCCTTTAGCATGTAATTACCCCATGGTCCATTATGCAATAGCGCTAGCCCGATGCCCCTTGCCCATGGCTGAACCTCTCTAGCATCAAGTATGGGCTCCGGCCCAGGCCAATCATATTTTTTAAGAATGCCGCGCTTCAGGTGTAGATCGCCAGCAATAACGGCATCAGTCAATGCCTTGTGTATCTTCGGTCTTGTGGCTTTCTTTTTGTTTTGCTCATCAAGAGCCAGTCCGTCATGCAGAAGCGAGGCGGCGGCATCAAGAGTCAACTCAAACGGACGCACGAAATAAGGATAGTCCGAACTATTGTCGAGTAAATCGTAATGTGTCTCAGATGGCATAGTCGCGCACCTTCAAGCGCAATCCTTCAATAAAGGGGGCCGCACCAACCGGGTGAAGGTGCCCGGCTTTCCTCCCGTCGGAGTAGGTGCGGCCGTAACTGGTCAGCCGGCCTTGGCGAACTCCACCACGTTGGTGGTCTCGGCATCGCCCACCAGGCGCAGCACATAGCCTGCCCAAGCGTCCAGGGCGGTCTTGCGTTCGTCCAGATACAAGGCGCGGTTGTAGGTCCCTGCGACGCCACCACGCGAGCCTGAAACGTGGTTGATGGTCGCCTCGATGACGTGGGGCGGTATGCGCAAGTCCTCGGCCATGCGGGTTGCCAGGGTCCGGCGTAGGTCGTGGATGGTCCACGCGGCGATATTGGCGCGACCGTCCAGGCGGGCCTTGCTCTTGGACCAGCCGGAGAAGGGGCGCGGGCCGAAGGAGGTAAAGACGAACTCGGTCTGCATCTTCATCGCGGCTTGCTCTGCCCGGCGTTCTGCCAGGATCGCCAGCACGGGCGCCGACAGGGGCACGATATGTCCCCGGCCGTTCTTGGTCCGGCTCGCCGGCAGCGTCCAGGTGTCGCCGTCGAGCTCGACCCAGCGCATACCGGCTACTTCCTCGCTCCTCTGGCCCGTCAGCATCAAGATTCGGATGATCCCGGCGAACAGGTCGCCGTGGTTGACCTGGGTTGGTGCGACGCCTTGCCAGATGGCGCGCAGTTCGGCAGGTGACAAAACCCGCGCGCGTGACTGTTCGGCTCCCGGCTTCTTGATGCCGTCGGTCGGATCGGCCTTGATGATCTCGCGATCCACGCACCACGCGCAGAGCATCCCTAGATAGGCAAGGGTCCGGTTCGCCATGACCTCTGAACCACGCTCAACCAGCACGTCAAGCACGTCAAGCACGTCACGTTTCGTGACCTTCACCATGGGCAGGTCGCGCCAGTCGGCGAACAGGTCAGAGTCGAGAACCCGCTTGATCTCGGACAGGGTGCGCGGGGCAGGGCGCTTGTTCTGGCGACCGCGGTATTTCGTCAAGAACTCGTCGCGCACGGCGGCGAAGGTGTCGCGGCTTTCCTGTTCCATGGCCTTGCGCTGCGCCTTGGGGACTCCCGCGGGGTTCTGGCCCTGCTCTGCCTTGGTCTTGGCGTCGGCGGCCAGCACGCGCGCTGCGGCGAGACTGACCGCGGGATAGTTGCCCAGCGTCACGCGCTGTTGCGTCCACTCGCCGGCCTTGAGGGTGCGGACGATCATTACCCAGGACCGGGCGCCAGTCTGCGACACGCGCAACCCAAGCCCCTTGGTGGTTGTGTCCCAATATTCGCACCGGGGCGCGTCGGTGGGGGCCTTGAGCTTGCGCACGGCTGCATCGGTCATCTGTAGGCGCTTGGGGTCGGCCTTCTTGGTGGTCTCGGCGGGGGCGATGGTAGGCATGTCGGCGCGTCCTGGTAGAGCAACTGACTCGGGGTAAGCCGGGGTAACACGGGGTAACGCTCGGGGTAACAGATGATGGCGCTTTGGACTGTTACCCCGTGTTAGTAACAGTCTATAACATCCGACAGGGAACGCAACAGCGATAGGCGGTTACAGGGGGCAGGTCACACTGACTTGTTCGGGCCTGAAATGCCCAGAAATGCCGTTTTCGCTGATTTTTAATCAGCGGGTCTGTGGTTCAACTCCTCTCGCAGGCTCAAATAAAACAACGGCTTAGACTCAAGAAGTCTAGGCCGTTTTCTTTTGAGCAACCAATGAGCAACCACGCGGCGCAAAGTCGGCGGGAAATCGCCGTTTTTCGGGTCCCTTTGGGGGCCGTCCGCCGGTCATAAATCCGGGTACAGCTTCACCGCGGTGAAGCCTCGAAATCCGGGCCGCTCGATCATCCCCCGGGCGGTTTCCCGGGAAACGCCAAACCACCCCACTCGAACCCGACCGCGGCGAACTGCACCAGGTGGAGCCCAACCGCAAAGGGCAGGGCCGGCAGGATCGGCAGGGCCTCAACCGCTCCATCTTCACCCGGGCCTCGATCCCGACCGCGGCGAGTTGCACCAGGTGGAGCCCGACCACGAAGGGCACCGCCGGCAGGATCGGCAGGGCCTCAACCGCTCGGGTCGGGAACTGGCGCCGGGTCGGGCTCCGGCTCGCTGGCTGGCTCCACCAAGCCGCCCACGCCTGACCCCGTGCCCTTGCCGATGGTGGCCATGGTCGCGCGGTCCGCGTGCCCTGGGAGGTTCACCCGACTGCCGGCCGCCGGCTCGATCCTGACCGCGGCGAGGGCGTCGATCATAATCCCGGCCAGTGGCGTGCGTAGTCAGGGCTTCCAGCCCTGACGGTGTCAGGCCAAGATGGCCTGACTACGCACCCGGCGAGCCCAAGTGGCCGGAATCTTGAT
>NZ_CAJAXH010000028.1 GCF_903946935.1 uncultured Thiodictyon sp. | reverse complement strand
GGCGGCACCCGCGAACCGGCCAATCTCCCGCCAGGCGCCACCGTCCAGGGTGTAGGCTTCCAGGGTGTGCGCAACGGGGTCGATCAGCCAAGCGTAGGCTACTCCGAATTGCGCGTAGATCGGCATCTTGATCTCGCGGTCTATTGCATGGTGTACCCTCTTAGCGTCAAAGATAATTATACACGAGATGAACTGACAGTCAGCGTATTGGCATCAACGTAGGTTGCGGTTGCGGACGTGCGCTCATGCTATCATCACTTGAATATCTCTCCCTCACTCGGTGCGAGGTACAACACGAACGAGGCGTGCCGTGAGTGCTTGCGCTAACTTGGTTTTAACCTCTTTCAAAATGACTGCCGGCAACTCACCATAGGCCACGCTCGCCAAGTCGCCGGCGTGTGCAAAACGCAAGTCCGGACCTGGCCAAGAGAAGCGGTTGGCCTCAGCCAATACGATCCATGAACGCTCGTCGTCCAGTCCAAGGCGGCGCTTAGTCGCGTGTGGGATCTCGACGGCCAGCGCCGGATTCGCGGGCGGCGTGTGAGTGACTGGAAGAACCGTCACGATGAGGTCGCCGTTCTCGTCAGTCGTTGCCAGAATAACGGCGCAGGGGCGATCTTTCCGCCCTTCCTCTTGGCCGCGTTGCTGCTCTTCCCCCCACAGATAGGCATAACGGATCACCAAGCCCGCAACGGGTTGCGGAAACGACACCCTGTTACCCATTGACTTCATGGTCAAAGGCTGCGGCTTCGGGCGAAGGCTCAACCGCCAAGATGGCCTTTAGGTCTTCCTCGGTGTAGTCCTCCAGCTTCAACACCTGCCGGTCGCGCTTCTTCAGGCGGTGGTACTCGTCGACCGACAAAACCACAAGTCGCTCGCGCCCATTTCGCGTAACGGCAACCGGTTCGGTCAGGGCAACGTCCTGGTAGCGCCCAAAATTGCGCTGAAACTCTACTGAGCTGACGGTCATCATCGATATGCGCCTCACAATCTGTGTGTTCTGGATAATACAGAACATACGGCGGGCGGTCGAGATTCGAAGGTGATAGATGCCGCGGCACCGCGAAGGTTTCGCATGCGAAACTTTTATTATAAGTAAGTGTTTTGCGCGTCAAGTACACTCAACGCCTCCTCAAATGCCTCGCGCTCGGCCGGATCGGTAACCTCCACCCGGTTCGCGCGAAGCCAGGTTGCTGCGGCATAGACAGCCCACAGGGGGGGGTACGTTCGGTGGCCCACAATTGGAGCACCATCCCGGGGGGCGACTCCGTGCGGGCAGTCCACCCCCCCGCCGTCGCCACCGCGACCAGTTGCGCCGCGGCCTGGGTGTTCGGCGATTTGCAATGGAACCGATAGGCCGAGATAACCCGCTGGCGCGTCGTCCTGGAAAGCGTCACGCCGCACACCGCCGAAAAGGGGTTACGCGCGGGTCCGGCTGGAGCAGGGTTCGCACGGCCGCTAGCGGGGCTGGGGGATCGGCAAGGACCCGTTGGCGGCTGGTTTCCAGGGCCACGGTCAGCCGCGCGTCCAGTTCCTCAAGTGGGGTGTCGCACGCGACCCACTCCCGGGCGATAAGACTCACCACCTCCCCCCAGTATCGGAACAACGCGCGGATCAGCACATCGGTCGGCGGCTGGCCGTCCGAGCACTCAGCGAGTATGGCGACGGTGAAAGTGGCACTGGTGTGATAGCTGGCAAACAGCCCCGCGCCGGCGACGGCATCGAGGGCCAGCAGGTCAGTCATGCTGCCTTCCGGGTCCAGGGGTTGCGGCGATGTCCGACCGAGCACCGCCAGGGCCGCGCGGTGGCGTTGGTCGCTCGCCTCCCGGCGTTGCTCCTTCCGGAGCTCGGCGGGCTCGCCGGCCAACCATGCGGCCTCGTTGAGTGACGCAAGAATCCGCAGGGCCGCCTTCAAGGTGTCCTGATCAGCACGGCTCAAATAGGGAGCGACGGACATCGCTTCCAAAGGCGCTTTGACAAGCCGATAAGTGGCTTGCTCAGGCGCCTCGGTCGCGCCGGGCAATGCCTGGCGTTCTGACAGGTACTGCGCTAACTGTACGCTCGTCAGGGCCTCGTCTTCCTCTATTTGGACAAATCCCGGACAGGGGGACAGTCCGTCCTGGCGAGCGCAAGCCCAACCTCGACTGTAGGCATTGACAGTCAGTTTCATGGAGCCACCGCAGATGGGGCAAGGGGGCGTAGTCATGAGCGGTCCCTCCCGGGACATGACCCGGCGTCGCCGCCGGGCCTGATAAGGTGTTACGAACCGAGACAGCTCGCAAGATTGTCGAGGTCCACTAAATCGGTGAACGCGATCCGCAGCTCACCCGCCTCCCCGTTGCCACTCCAACCCACTGTGACTTGAAGATTCCACGTCTCGGCAATCCGCCGCTCGGCCGCGCGGCACCGCTCTTTGATGCGCTGCTCTTCGGGAAGATCCATCGGTGCGACCTTCGGCGGCTTGGGCTCGGCGGAAGCGGTGGCCGGCGCCGGGGCTAGCGCTGGCAGCGGCCGATGATCATCGTCGCGCGGACCTGGTGGGGTGGTGGGTTGCCGCACCGGCAGAGGCTCCAGGAGCGGCGGCACGTCCTCAACCGGCGTCGGCAGTTCATCCATGGGCGGTGCCACAACCACAGGGGTACGCGCCGTGAACGGAACAGCGACCGGCGGCGGCTCATCAACACTCGGCATCGCCCCGCCCTCCCCCGCTGGATCAGGGACCGACAACTCGGCGGGAGCTGTGACGGCCGCGGGTACAGGAGGCTGCACGCTGGGCGCATTCGCGAACTTGGCGCGGGCCACTTCGAGCGCCTGGCGCACCGTCGCGCGCGTCACCTTCTCGGCGTAAAGAAATTCAGCAACAGCGTTCGGGTCTAGTGCTTCCAGGTCGATCAGGAACGACAGCGTTTCCGGGTCCTGGGTGCGGTTACCGGTCACGAACACGTCGATTTGCGTGATGTGGGAAGCCAGCTTGCGCCGCAGGGACACCCAAGTCTTCTTCTTTCCCAGCAGTTCACAAACTTGCTTAGGGGTATTGCCAAGCTCGACCAGGCGGGCCACGGCAGTGGCTTCCTCGAGGATATTCAGCGGCTCGCGGTCGGCGTTCTCCAGCAACTGCACCGCCAAGCGTTGCGCGGGTGACAACTCGCGCACGATCACCAACACCTCGGCGAGCCCCGCCAGGTTGGCGGCACGCCAACGGCGCTCCCCCGCGATGAGCATGTACCGGCCGGCGTCGTGGGGATGGCGGCTGACGATCAGTGGCTGAATCACCCCGGCCACGGCCAGCGATTCAGCCAACTCGGCAATGCTCCCCTCGTCAAACGCCTTCCGGGGCTGATCCTCGTCCCGATCAATCAGGGATAACGCGACGATCACGGCCCCGGTGGTATCCGGCTCGTCGTCCGCCATCAAGTCGCGCAGACTGCGGATATCGCCCAATTCATTCGCGACCGCTTTGCTCATCCGATCCTCCGCGAGAAACCCCGCCGTTCAGGGCGGGGAGGGATAGCGGGCGACGGCAACGCCGTCGTGCCCACCTGTGAATAGCCATAGCCATCGCCGCGCTGAATGACGCGGCAGTGACGGTGGCCGATGCCTTG
>NZ_CAJAXH010000027.1 GCF_903946935.1 uncultured Thiodictyon sp. | reverse complement strand
CGACTGAGCAAAGATTACGAGCGCAAACCGACTTCAAGCGAAACACAGGTTTATATTGCATCCGGACGCTTGCTTCTTCGGCAGATCTGCAATAATCAAACGCCGTATTTATTAGCCGTTAAGTAAGCCTCTATCTCAAATATATATTTTGGGCGAATATATTACTGGTGGAGTGAGCTTGACCTAACACTGAAACCGGTTCATTTCGGAGTAGCAACAAGACGCATCGAAGCCCAAGAGTGGTACGACGAGAGCGGCACAGAGCAATCGGCAGGAGGTTACGACAAGGCATATAAAACCATAAGAACTCCGATTTATGGCAAAGACATATCTATTAATGATGATTTCACAGCAGAACATAGACCTAGCTTCAAACCGGAAAATGAACGCAAGACCATTCCCGACTGCCACATTTGGAGAGATCGCCTGGCCACATGGTGGTAACTTCATTTATTTAGTAACCCCCCGCATGGCGTCCCATGATTGATGACTCCCGCACCCGACCCAATCATCGACGACCGCACCAGTGGCAACCTGAACAGCAACCTGGGCACCCGTTGGCAATGCATCGCCGACACTGTGATGGGCGGCGTCTCACGGGGCGGACTGGCCGCGGAGGCGATCGATGGGTGCCCCTGCCTGCACCTGACCGGTCAGGTCAGCCTGGCGAACAACGGCGGATTCGTGCAGGCCGGTCTTGATCTGCGACCCGCCGGTTTGTTGGATGCCCGGGGCTGGAGCGGGATCGAACTGGTCGTCCGCGGTAATGACGAGACCTATAACCTGCACCTGCGCACGGTCGACACCCGCATCGTCTGGCAGTCCTATCGTGCCTCGTTCCGCGCCGGTCCGCAATGGGAGACGGTGCGCCTGCCCTTCGCCGACTTTACCCCCTACCGAATCGACCGCCCGCTGGACCTGAGCACCTTGCGGCGACTGGGGCTGGTCGCGATCGGCCGCGCGATGGCGGCCGATCTGTCTGTCTCTCGCATTGCTTTCTACTCGGGATAAAGTGCCGCCACCTTCGCCGCCTGCACCGCCACCACCCGGCGCAAATCCGGCGGGGCGACCACCTCGACATTGGCCCCGGCCCCCAACAGCCAGCGCAGCAGTTGGCCCGTCTGGGGGACCTGCGCCCACACCCGGATGTCAAAGTCGGAATCGGGCAGCTCTTCCTCCCAGTCCTGGCCTGCGGCCAGCGGGCAGTCGATCAGCACCGTCGCCAGATAGCCGCGCGCCCGCAATTCCAGGTCGATCTGCTCCCCCCGACCGAAATCCACTTGGCCGTTGGCGATGGTCTGATCCAGATCGAAGCCCACCGCCTCGCGGGCGGGGGTCTGCGTCAGCACCTCGGCCCTGATCATCCGGTGCAAGGCATAAAGCCGGACCGGTTCTTCCTCGTCGTTCTTCAGCGCAAACAGATAGGGGATGGGTCCGCGTTGCACCAGCGCCTGGGGGTGCAGGCAGGCATCGCTGCGCTCCTCCTCGGCGTTTTGATAGAGCACTTGCAGGGCACGGCGTTGCGCCAGCGCCTCGATCACGGCCTCCAGCACCTGGGCAGAGAGTGCCGCGGGTTGCAGGCGCAGGGTGTCGGGGACGATGCGTAGACGCCCCTCGTCGAGCCTGAGACCCTCGGCATTGTTCAGTAACCGCTGCCACAGCCGATCGAGCTGGTGCTGGGGCAGGGCCTCCGCCACCAGGTCGCGCATCGACTGAAGGTTGTACTCCCAGATCGCCTGGTCTTCGTCCGGTGCGTCCGTGAGACGGCGATAGCGTAATGGCTTGCCACCGGGGTTGACCGCCTCGATGCGCCCTGTCTTCACCAAGGCCTCCAGATCGCGTTGCAGCTTACGCCGGCCTGCCGTCGGCTTGGGGCCGGCATAGGCATCACCGAGACTCTCGAGCAGACGCGCGCCGTCCGGGCAGTCGCCGGGTGTCCACCCGCGGGGCAGCAGGGTTTCAAGGCGCTTGAGCCGCGCGAGCCGGATTTGATGGGTAGCAACCATGGTCGCAGTGTACGACAGAGTTTGACGTATGGCGATCCTTCAATGTTCCTAACCACTCCGCTTTAATGTCTTGCAAACTGAGTTGTTATATCCCGCACGCGAAAACGCAGTGAACCGGGTTCGCTCCTCTTACATAAAATCTTATGTATGAACTTATGTGCAATCATACGTGTTGACAGAGATCGATCAGATGCCTAAGCTCCCTCTCGTCTCAACTGACAGAGGACCATCGATCATGAGCTACATCAGTCCTGAAGCCGTGCAAGGGCCGAAGAAAAGGGTCTCCGGCGTCCATGTCATCTACGACGGTGGTCCCGGTGGTGGAGCGGTCTGCGAGCTTGAGTGGGACGGCGAACCTGGAGTCGCCATCCGTTGGACCGGCGAAGATGACTGGCCGCTCGGCAATCCGCAGAGCAGGGGAAATCCAACCTGGTTTCTTGTGCCCGCCGAATTTCAAGAGGCGGTCCTTGAGCGTGCCCGTGAGCTCGCGCCGGAGTCGGAGGAAGAGGCCGCCTATCGCGCCATGGCCGCAGACGCCGAGCGCGAGACCGCTGCGCTGGACTGGAGCAATGCACTGATCGGAGACCTGAACCGTGCGGCGGGGTGAGGTCTGGTGGGTGAACTTCGACCCCGCCGTGGGCGGCGAAATCAAGAAGCGCCGTCCGGCGGTGATCGTCAGCAATGATATGGCGAATCGCTTCCTGAACCGGGTTCAGGTCGTGCCTTTTACCAGTAACACCGACCGGCTCTATCCGAGCGAGGCCAGGGTCAGCATTGAGGGGACCGTCAGCAAGACCATGGCCGACCAACTCACCACGGCCGACAAGTCAAGACTCATGGAACAGATCGGGAGCCTCTCCGCGGCTGACCTGCGCGCGGTCGAGGGTGCGATCCGGGTCCAGTTGGGTCTCTAAGACCTCGCGTTTGTGCATCGCAGATGCGACAGGCACTGACGTATGGCGGTGGTTGAATAGGCCCCGCCAGTCGCAACAAGACCAACCGCCACCCGAGAGGAATCCGCCATGGCCCCGAAGAACCAAGACCTGTCGTCGCGCCAACTGCTTGACCTGATCGGTCTGAGCGACGAGGCCCCGCTGGACCTGCTCGCGGACGAGCCGCTGGATGGGCTCAACGGCGACCTCGGCGCGGCCCTGCGGGAGCGCTACCGGTCGTTCAGCGAGCCGCATTGCTTTGCCCCCGGCGACCTTTGCAAGTGGAAGCCCGGGATGCGCAACCACCGCCTCCCGCGCTATGGCCAGCCGGTCGTGGTGCTGGAAGTCCTGGAGACGCCCCTGTTCGACGGGGAAACCGATGCCGGATCGACCTATTACCGGGAGCGGCGCGATCTCGTCGTCGGCCTGATCTGGGAGACCGGCCCAGCCCGCGGCGACTTTGTCAGCTTCCACTTCGACCGCCGCCGCTTCATGCCCTGGGCGCAGGAGAATTGAGCATGAAAGACCATCGGACCCTCTGGCGCACCGACTTTGCCACCGTCCCCGCCGCCGCGCGCCGGGCCGCCCGCTATGCCCTGCAACTGGTGCGGGGCGATGCGCGTCTGCGTCAGGACTTGAAGGATAACGACGTTCTGGGCGCCCTCTGGGAATTGACCCTGCCCTTGCTCGATCCTGACGCAGTGGTCGTGCTGCTGTCGCCCTATGCCGATTCAGAGCGTCACTGGCTGTCGCCGGGCGCGGTCGATTGGGAGGAGTGGGACGATGTGCAAGGCGGACAGACCCTGGACTATGAAATCGCCCGCAGGGCCAACGATGGCCGGGACCTGCCGCCCCGACCACTCGGTGCCGCAGAGCTGCGCGAGCGCCTGCGTGCCTTTTTTCGGACACTCCCGCGCCGGGTGCTGAAGCGGCTGGCGCAGGCCGACGGGGCGGAGCCAACCACCCCGACCATTGCGCTGCTCGGCGAGGCCCTGGCGCTCGATGCGACCGCGGTACGCATCCTCGATTTCCTCGAGCACCGGGAGTTGCGCGAACCGCTGCGCGTGTTGTTGCGCGCCAACGGGCGCACCAGTGGCCGCATCGCCCCCCGGCTGAACCTGGGGCGCCTGGCGACCCTGCTCGGCCTGGATCTCGCGACCACGCAGAGTGCTCTGGACAGGCGCGCCCCGCTGCGCGCACTCGGGCTGGTGGATTGCGAGGACGGCCTCTGCGACCTGGAGGACTTTCTGACCCCCACCGGCCTGCTGGGCGAGGTGCTGGAGGCCGCCCCGCGGGATGCCGAGGCGCTGCTCGCATTCTTGATCGAACCGGCCCCGGCCGGGGCCTGGCGCCTGGACGCCTTTCCGCAGTTGGCGGATGCGGCGGCTCGCCTGCACGGGGTCTTGTGTCACAGCGCAGCCACCGCGGCGGTCGGCGTCAACGCGCTCTTCTATGGGCCGCCCGGCACCGGCAAGACCGAACTGGCGCGGGCGCTGGCCGCGGCCTGCGGTCTGCGCGCCTACCAGGTGCGCAGCGCCGATGAGGATGGTGACGGGCTGCGGCGCACGGGTCGGCTCTCGGCCTATCTGCTGGCCCAACGCCTGCTCGGGCGGCGGCGCGACGCGGTGCTGATCTTCGACGAGGTCGAGGACGTCTTTGGTGGCGCTGAGGACCTGTTCGCACTCCTGCGCGGGAGCCGCACGACCGGCCGGCAGAAGGGCTGGATGAACCGCATCCTGGAGGAGAACCCGGTCCCGGCCATCTGGATCACCAACGACGCCGACAGCATGGACCCCGCCTTCCTGCGCCGCTTCCTGCTGCCGGTCGCCTTCGTCACCCCGCCGCGCTCGGTGCGTCGCCGCATGGTCGAGAGCCATCTGGGCGACCGCGACCTGCCGCCGGCCCTGCTCGATGAACTGGCCGCCGATGCGGTCCTGGCGCCGGCCCAGTTGGGTGCCGCCCGGCGGCTGCTGGACCTGCACCCGCAGGCCCAGGCCGAGCAGACGGTCCGCGCCGGGGTGGCCGCGGTCCGCACCCTGCTCTATGGCGCGCCGACGCCCCGGAGCCGCACCCCGGCGACCCGCTTCGACGTGGCCTTTCTCAACCTGGCGGGCGGCATCGCCCCGAGCGCCATCGCCCGCGCCCTGGCCGCGCAGGGACGCGGCAGCCTCTGCTTCTATGGCCCGCCCGGCACCGGCAAGACCGCCTTTGCCGAGGTCCTGGCCGAGGCCCTGGACCGCGAACTGGTGGCGCGCCAGGCCTCCGACCTCATCTCGCCCTATGTCGGGCAGACCGAGCAGAACCTGGCGCGGCTGTTCCGCGAATGCGACCCGGCGCACTCAGTCCTGCTGCTCGATGAGGTCGACAGCTTCTTGAGCGACCGGCGAGCGGCCCGGCACAGTTGGGAGCGCACCCAGGTCAATGAGCTATTGCAGCAGATGGAGCGCTATCCCGGCATCTTCATTGCCGCCACCAACCTGATGTCCGGTATCGATGCGGCAGCCCTGCGGCGATTCGACTTCAAGCTCAATTTCCGGGCGCTGACCCCGGCGCAACGCCTCGCCCTATTCGCACGGGAGGCCCTGGGCGATAGTAACGCGCCGGTCGCACCGGAGTTGGCGCGCTATCTGGAGGCGCTCCAGGGATTGACCGCGGGTGACTTCGCCAACGTCTGCCGCCAGCGCAGCCTGCTCGGTGAGGCCCTGACGCCCGAGCAATTCCTGCGGCGGCTGGCGGCGGAGTGTCGATTGAAACAGGCCGATGGGCGGGAAGCGGCATAGCCTCTCCCCCATTCTCGTGCCACCGCTCCAGCGGTGGCACGCCTGTGTCAGGCGCTTTGCGCCGGGGGTTCCGGAGGTCGAGGCTTCAGCCGGTCCGGTCGGCCGTCAGGCCGACCGACTGGGGGCGCCGCACCCCAGTGCGGCCCGGCCATCAGCAGCACGCGACGCCGCGGGTCATTGCGAGATCGCGCCGCACTGGGGTGCGGCGCTCCCAGTGGCGGCGCGGCGTCGATCATAATCCCGGCCAGTGGTGTGCGTAGTCAGGGCTTCCAGCCCTGACGGTGTCAGGCCAAGATAGCCTGACTACGCACCTGGCGAGCCCAAGTGGCCGGAAGAATGATCAAGGCCGGCGGCGCTTATCGTCAAGGCCATGGTGCCAATGCCTTGGCGTACTTGTTGCGCGGCGCCGTCCGACTGTTACACTTGACCAATCCACGTTAGTTAAGCACTCAGTCGCCCCTATGATCCAGGTCAATATCCACGAGGCCAAGACGCAACTTTCCAAGATCGTCGACCAGGCGTGCCGCGGCGAGGAGGTGGTGATCGCCAAGGCCGCTACACCCGTCGTGCGCCTCACCCCCATCGCGCCCCCCACCAGCGGTCGGCGGTTCGGCGCGCTGAACGGTAAGGCCCGGGTCGACCAGCGCTTCTTCGAGCCCTTGCCGGAGGATGAGCTGCGTGCCTGGGTCAGCAACGAGACCCTATTCGATCACTTGGACGTGCAGCGACTTTGGTAGCATTCGCCCATCGACAACCGCGTCGAGGACACACATGACTGCATTAACCCTTGCAATTCCCGATTCCGCATTGTCTGCCCTGCGCCGTTCGCCGACTGAATTCGGCCGCGAGATGAAACTGGCGGCGGCCATCCACTGGTACGGGCGTGGTCTGATGTCACAGGAGCGAGCGGCCGAGTTGGCTGGGATGAACAGACGCGATTTCATCCACGCGCTGGCCCGCGAAGGTGTCGATGTCTTTATCCTTGATGATGACAGTCTCGCGCGGGAACTCGGTCAGGCTGAAGGCGGAACGGCTGCCGCGATATGAGCGAGCGCCTGGTACGGCTGGTGGTGAATAGCTCGCCCTTGATCCACTTGGCCGAGGCTGGCCTTCTGCACCTGCTCAGGGATGCCGCGCCGACCGTCTGGGTCCCGGAGCCGGTGGCGCGGGAGATTCGCGCTTACGGGGACCTTGACCCGACAGCGCGGGCACTGGCCGCCCACGACTGGCTGGAGGTGCAGCCGGTTCCCGCGGCATCGGCGCAATGCTTGGCCTGGGACTTGGGTCCGGGAGAAACCGCGGTACTGGAGTTGGTCCGGGGCTTCCCCGAAAGCACGGCGGTAATCGACGACCTGGCGGGGCGCCGCTGCGCCGAGGCGCTGGGGTTATCGTTGCGCGGCACGGTCGGCCTGGTGCTCGCGGCCAAGCAAACCGGTCGTCTTGCTGCCGCCCGCCCGGTTCTGGAGCACCTGCGCGACAGCGGGATGTATCTGTCCGATGCGGTGCTGCAACGGGCGCTGCGGTGGGTGGGGGAGTAAAGGATGTGATCGGACGGAGCTGCCCAGTCGCAGCCTGTTTCTTGGCAAACCTCAATGACCGGAACAACCGCATCCCGGACTGGCGGTCACGAGCACTTGACGCGCGTCCGGGCGGGGGAGAATACTGCACTCAGGGAACTGTCAATAATCAATGTCTTCGACTGAGCGGAACGCGATGCAACTCACCCTGCAAATTCCCGACGATCTTGCCGCAGAGCTGCGACCCCGCGAGGGGCGTCTGCCGCGCATCCTGAGCCTTGGTCTACGTGAGCTCGATGCCCAAGGGGCTGCCGGATTCTCGGGGTTGGCTGACGTGCTGGAACTGCTTGCCAGCCTGCCCACCCCGGAGCAGATCATGGCGCTACGTCCGAGCCAAGCCCTGCAAGAACAAATTGACCAGATCCTTGAGCGCAGCCACGAAGGCGCCCTGTCGGACGAGGATGAGCAACAATGGCGCAATTACCAATACATTGAGCATTTGGTCCGTAAGTCCAAGATTCGCGCTGCTGCAACTCAATCGCCCTGAACGGATCGAAGAGCGGCGGATGCTGATGCTCTTCGGTTTATGGTCCGAACCCGCCCGGCCGCAACGACGATCCAGCTGGGGGGCTTAACCTCAGGGTCCACGACCTGGTTGCTGCAAGCCGCCGCCCCGGCGACTTGACGCGCGTCCGGATGGGGGAGAATACTTGACCGGACTCGCTCACGGTTGTCAACGACGACGCAAATCTCAAGAAGTGGCGGACGATGCTCCGCGATGCGCTGCACGAGATGGCCCTCGCCGATTGAGCGCTTGGCCGAGGGATTCCGGCCGGAAACGCCCTACTCGAACAATTGCCAGTGGGGTTGAACCTTTTCCGCAAGATCGCGTGATTTCTTCTCTTGGCCTGGAGACTCCCGATGAAACTTGTGCTCGCGAATTGCTCGGCCAGTCTCTCCGAATTGAAGCGCGACCCGGCGGCCGTGCTGGCGGCGGCAGGCGGAGCAGCGGTCGCTATCCTGAATCATAACGAACCGACGGCCTATTTGGTTCCGGCCGACACCTACGAGTGGTTACTGGATCGCATCGAAGATGCGGACCTCGCGCAGACCGTACGGGAACGCCAGTCTCAGCTCGGTGAGGCGATCGAGGTGAATCTGGATCAACTCTGAGGAGGTGCGCAGGCATGACCTATCGGCTCAAGTTCTTGCCGGTCGCGCTCAAGGAGTGGGAAAAGCTGGCGCCGCCGATTCGGGCACAATTCCAGAAGAAACTCGCCGAACGGCTGGAGACGCCGAAGGTCCTTCGGCGCGGCTGCACGGATTCGATGAAGTCTACAAGATCAAGCTCCGGTCGGTCGGATACAGGCTTGCGTATCAGGTCCTGGACGATGCGGTCGTCGTCATCGTGTTGGCCGTCGGAAAGCGGGAGCGGGGCGAGGTCTATCGGAAGCTCGGTATGCGGGTCTCTGATGACCATTGATGCGGAAACAATATCCTCTGGTTCCTGGTCGTTTTAGATTGTACACTTGACCAAGCTACATTATCTAAGCAGTACGTCGCCCTTATGATTCAGGTTAATATCCACGAGGCCAAGACGCAGCTTTCCAAAATCATCGACCAGGCGTGCCGCGGCGAGGCGGTGGTGATCGCCAAGGCCGGTACACCCGTCGTGCGAATCACCCCCATCGCGCCCCGCCCCAGTGGTCGGCGCTTCGGCGCTCTGAGCGGTAAGGCCCGGGTCGATCAACGCTTCTTTGAGTCATTGCCTGAGGATGAGCTCCGTGCCTGAGTATGAGCCATCAGAAAACACAATTTTAGCTCAGTGAGGCCATGGCTTTAAGAATGGCAGCGCCGAGTCCGACGTGACTACTCCGGAGCTTTTCCGCAGATGCACTTTCAATGGGATGAGCACAAGAATCGCACGAATCTGCGCAAACACGGCGTCGATTTTCGAGATGCGGTCTATGCATTCGCCGATCCTCATGCCCTTAACATCCCTGATGACGACCATTCTCAAGGCGAGGAACGGTGGGTGTTGCTTGGAGTGGCCACAGACCATCAGCTGTTACTGGTCGTTCACACGGACTGTACAGCCGGTGAGATCCGGCTGATTTCTGCCCGCCGCGCCACACGCCAAGAGCGCGCGACCTATCAAGCGAGGCTTAAACGATGAAAGACCAATACGACTTTTCCAACGCGGAACAGGGCCGGTTCTTCGTGCCCGCAGACGAAATTGAAGTTCCGATCTACCTGGATCAGGATGTGTTCCGCTATCTCAAGGCCAAGAGCACCGGAAGCAATGCCGACGTACAGACACTGGTGAACGATCTATTGCGAAAGGATATTGAGATTGCTGATCGCTTCGTTCGCTAGCCGCGGGTGGATAGGTATGGCACAATGACTTCGGACGTGGACGACGTTGATCCAGGCAGCATCCACCGTCCCGGCGGTGTGATCGATGCGCTGCGCTTATCCACCCTACGTACTGATGCTCTCCGGTTTATGGTCCGAACCCGCCGGCTGATAATCCGTTGATCATCGTCGTGGTAGCGCTGCACCTCCCCCGTTCTCGTGCCACCGCTCCAGCGGTGGCACGCATGTGTCAGGCGCTGCGCGCCGCGAGCGCCGACGGTCGAAACGATGATCAATCGGTCGGGATAATGATCGCCACCAAGTCGCACCATGAACATGCCGTTTGAGAATGATTTTTCCCGAGCATCGGACCTGATTAAACACGCGGATGCACTTGTCGTGGCAGCAGGTGCCGGCATGGGGGTGGATTCCGGGCTTCCAGACTTCCGCGGCAACGAAGGTTTCTGGAAAGCCTATCCCGCGTTGGGTCGCGCCCGGATCAATTTCTACGAAGCCGCATCCCCCGCAATGTTTCAGCGTGATCCCCGGTTGGCATGGGGCTTCTATGGCCATCGGTTGATGCTGTATCGGGAGACTGCACCCCATCCCGGCTTTGAAATCCTCAAGCGTTGGGGGCAGGGCATGCGGCACGGGGTGTTCGTGTTCACCAGTAACGTGGATGGACACTTCCAGAAGGCCGGCTTCGATGCCAATAGCATTGTGGAGGTCCACGGCTCCATCCACCACTTGCAGTGCCTGTCGCGGTGCCGGGATGCAATCTGGTCGGCTGAAGACTTTGAGCCTGTGGTGGATTCACAGACATGTCAGTTGGTCAACGCATTACCCACTTGCCCATATTGTAATAGTTTAGCCAGGCCCAACATCCTGATGTTTGATGATGTCGATTGGGTCGAAGAACGCCAGTTGCAGGGGTCTCGGGTGCAACGGAACAGAAAACCTAGGTAAGGGGCCGAGACGAGGCCCCGGGCGCTCTCAGGCGCTGGCGCAAGCTCCCCCGTGGGGCAGGGCCAGGATGAGCCCCGCACGCTCCCAGGGGCCGGCACAGCCCGCCCCTGGGTCAGGGCGAGGCCCCGGGGCACCTGCCCCCTGTCGCCTCGTTGGGGTAGACCTCAGCGGAACGCCCCGATGAGACAGATTTAGCGCCTCGTTAGGGTCCGCCCCGGCGATTTGAGACGCGAGCGGACGAGGATCTAGACCCAAACGAGGCGGTCCACGGGCTTACCTAGTACCGCAGGATGAAAGTGCTCGGACCATGTCAAGCTAGGCTGCCAACGGCTTGCCTTGGTAGGTCCAGCGGAATGGTTTGGCCATTGTCTTGTTGAAATAGTCGATGAAGTTTTTGATTTTCTGGCAAAGGTCGT
>NZ_CAJAXH010000026.1 GCF_903946935.1 uncultured Thiodictyon sp. | reverse complement strand
GTGATTGCCGGGCGCGGGAAGGCGACGGTCACGCGCGTGCTGGCCGGCTTTGCCGGCTGGCTGATGACGGATGGCTGGTTTTCCTACCGGCACTATCCGCAGCGCCTGCGCTGCTGGGCGCACTTGGTGCGCAAGGCCCAGGGGGTGGCGGAGTGCTGCGATCCCGGTGGCAGCGCCTTCGGTCATCGCGTGCGCACCACCCTGGAGGCGTTGATGGAGGCGATCTATGCCGCCCGCGACGAACCGCCCGGGGCGGGGGCGGACCTGGCCAGCGCGCAGGCCGACCGACTCGCGGCGCTGCGGCGCACCTGCCTGGCCTATCAAGAATACGCGCATGCCCAGACCCGCGACCTGGCCGTGGAGCTGCTCACCGATTGGGACGCCATCTTCCGGGTCCTGCATCATCCGCACCTGCCGTTGACCAACAACCTCGCCGAGCGGGCGTTGCGCCACTGGGTGATCGCGCGCCGCATCAGCCACGGCACCCGCACCGCCGTCGGTTCGCGCGCCTTCGCCCTGCTGGCCAGTGTCATCGACACCTGCCGGCAACGCGACCACTCGCCGTGGGACTACCTGGTCGCTGCGATCACCGAGCGGCGCGCCGGACTGCCCCTGCCCCCGCTGCCGGGGGTCTGAACGATTACGACGGGGTCAAAAGAAGCAATAGATGAGTATTTTTCCGCCAACAATAAGCGCCCTTTCATGCATTACACCGATTACACTGGGAGGGCTGGAGTAAAGTGTAGCTAGCCCCCCGCAACGGCGCATTCAGCGCATCGACGCCAGCCCAAGTGCTTCGTGAAGGAATTGAAATCAATTTTCGTGGAAGCTAACAAGCGATGTTGAGCCTCTTAACCGGTCAGCCCGATACCGAACGCCTACAAGCGCTCACACCGGCCGACATCGCCGAGCGCTGGCGGACCTCGCTGGGTATCGATGTCGGTTCGGCCTTCGCGGCACTACCGGTCATTGAATATTGGCGCTGCAAGACGACCGGGCTCGCCTGGTATAGCCCGCCCGCTGCCGCCGGGGAGGGTGGACTGTATGCACAGCTCGAACGCTTCGATTGGTACTACGTTGCCGATAAATGGGAGTTCCAGGCTGCCCTGAGTGCCCTTTCGCAAGGCAGCCGGGTATTGGAAGTCGGCGTTGGCTCAGGCCACTTTTTGCGAGCCGCCGCAGCGCGTGGGTTGGGGGTTCGCGGAGTCGAGCTCAATCCTGTTGCAGCGGCACGCGTGCGGGCACTGGGCTTTGAGGTTTTCGAGACAAGTCTATCGATGTTGGCGCAGCGCGGCCTCGCGCCCTTTGATGCGATCTGCGCCTTCCAGGTGTTGGAGCATGTCCCGGACCCGCGTGGCCTGCTCGCCGACATGCTTAAGCTGCTACGCCCGGGGGGCCAGTTGGTTCTATCGGTCCCCAACGCGGCAGTCACCCGGGTTATCGACCCGCAACGCACCAACCTGCTCGACCAGCCCCCACACCATATTTCGCACTGGGATGCCGGCGTGTTCCGTGCGCTGGCGGGTCTGTTGCCTTTACGGCTGATCAAACTAGGTCGCGAACCATTGCAGGCGTATCATGTTGATTGGTTTGTCTCCGCCTATACCTCCGTATTGCGGCGCCAGCTTTCGGACCCGGTATCGCGAGTACTCCTGCACCCTCGCTCACAGACCGCAGTCAGGCGCTTGCTCACGACGCCGATCCGGCAGCTGATCCCCGGGCACACCTTATTGGCGGTAATGCGTTTTGAGCCCTGACGACGACTCTACAACGATGAAGATATGTCACCTCAATACGTTTGACGTGCAAGGTGGAGCGGCTCGCGCGATGTATCGCATCCATCAGGGCTTGGTCCGGGCCGGCGCCGACTCGGTGGTCTACACCCCGAACAAGACAGTTGACGATGCGCGTGTGCTTCAACACCGACCGCATCGGACATTGCCGCAAAAGCTGCTGAATCGCATCCGGTTTAGCGGCGTCGCTCGCGAGTTCGGGCGCTATCGCAAGACCCGTCCCGCCGGTCTGGAACAGTTCTCGGATGACCGCACCTATCATTGGCGCGTCCTTGAACGTCAACTGCCGCCGGCGGATCTGTACCATCTCCATTGGATCGCGGGATTCCTGGATGTCGGCTCCTTTATGCCAATGGTAGGTAAGCCGGTGGTCTGGACGCTGCACGATATGTATGCGCTGACCGGCGGTTGCCACTACGCCATGGACTGCGACGCCTATACCCATGAGTGTGGCCACTGCCCACAATTGGGTTCGTGCG
Organism: uncultured Thiodictyon sp.; assembly: GCF_903946935.1. Taxonomy (GTDB): domain Bacteria; phylum Pseudomonadota; class Gammaproteobacteria; order Chromatiales; family Chromatiaceae; genus Thiodictyon. The sequence continues at coordinate 58,373 of NZ_CAJAXH010000026.1, read as the reverse complement.
ACGCGCGGGACCTGGCACACGCCAGTTGGCAACGCAAGGCCCGTGCCTATGCGCACCGTTCGCCAACCGACCTGCACATCGTCGCACCGTCGCGCTGGCTTCAGGGCGTCGCCCGGCAAAGCCGGCTGCTGCGCGAATTTCCGGTTCATTGTATTCCCTACGGTATCGACACTGCGGTATTCCGGCCGGTAGCGGCCGAAGGCCTGCGGTCCGCGCTGGGGCTGTTGGTGGAGGACCGCGTCGTGTTATTTGTCGCGGACGGTGTCGGCAATCCCCGCAAGGGCTTTCAAGCGTTGATCGATGCGCTGCATGGGCTGGAGACGCCCCAGACGATGGTAGCGCTATCCATCGGCCCGCATCCGCCGCGACTTCAATTGCCGTTCCGGCACATCCATGTCGGCGCGATCAGTTCAGACGGACTCTTGGCCGCACTTTACAGTCTGGCGGATCTCTCGGTGGTGCCCTCCTTGGCTGACAATCTGCCCAACGTCGCTCTGGAGTCATTGGCCTGCGGAACCCCCGTGGTGGGATTCGACGCTGGCGGCATTCCCGACATGGTTCGCCCGGGCGAGACCGGCTGGTTGGCCCCGGTCGGTCGGGTGCAGGAACTGCGCGAGGCGTTACGTGTAGCCTTGGCAGATGCTTCGACACTGCGGGGCTACGGGCAGCGCTGCCGCGAGGTGGCGGAGCAGGAGTATACCCTGGGAGCCCAGGCGCGGGCCTACGCCGGGCTGTATGCGCAGGTGCTCGGATCAGCATAGGAACGACGCGATCTCATGCGCTGCCCATCCCTGAATGAACTGCCGTCGCCGCCGCCCAATAAGACCGGCTGGCCTTGGACCGAGGAAACGTCTGCAGCCTCGGCGCGAATGCCGAATGGCAACCCCTGGCCGAAGATCAGTATCGTCACCCCAAGTTACAACCAGGGGCAGTTTCTGGAGGAAACCATCCGCTCCGTGCTGTTACAAGGCTACCCGAATCTGGAGTACATCATTATGGATGGAGGCAGCAGCGATAGCAGCGTTGAGATTATCCACAAGTATGAACCATGGTTGGCCTATTGGGTGAGTGAGAAAGACGCGGGGCAGGCCGCTGCGATCAATAACGGCTTCGCGCGTGCGACGGGTTCGGTATTCGGCTGGATCAACTCCGATGATTATTATGAGCGTAATGCGCTTGCGATTGCTGGTCGATATTTCAAGAACCCCAACGAATCATTCATTCTACTGGGAGCGGGCAATGTCGTGGATGAATTCGGGGCTGTAATTGAACGCCGATGTCCTACTAAGGTCGATCGGAAACTTCTTGTCGAATGGCGCCTGAAGTGGCGCGACCACTGGTTCATGCAACAGTCCTGCTTTTGGCCTGCCGCGGTATGGCGAGCCTGTGGTGGCGTCGAGGAACGATTCGAACTGCTGTTCGACTATGACCTCTGGTTCAAATTTCTGCGCCATGCTTATTTTCGCTGCACGGACGACGTGTTTGCGTCAATGAGATATTATGCCAACACCAAGACCATGATGTTGAGAAACCGCAGTCAGGGTGAGTTCGCTCTGGTGTACGCGCGGCATGGCGAATATGACGCCTTATTTGAAATGGTGATCGACGTATCGCTTGCCAATGTGCAGCTCACACAGGAACTTAATAAAATTAAGGGACGTATTTTCTATCGTGTCCTCCGGCGGCTTGGTTGGCGGCCTTGAGCGACCAATGTGGCTCTTGGGGGGAACTAGAAGGCTACCTTACGTCGATGGGCTGGCGGATTAGCCAGATCCGCTGTTGACTGGCAAGCAGGCCCCCTCTGTTTTGGTGATCGCGCCCTCGGCATACCCGCTTGGGGGGGTAGCCGATTGGCTGGATTCTGTTCTTCCCGGCCTGCAGGCGCTGGGATGGCGCTGCGTGCTTGGGCTGGTGCAGGGCCGGTTTCACGATGTGAACACCTATCTTTCGCGGCATCCCTGGCAGGACGTGCGGCGCATTGCTAATCCGACCGGTAGCCAACCGGGACGCATCGCTTCGATAACGGCTTGCCTACGACAGGTACGGCCCGACCTGGTTGTGGTGGTGAACATCGCCGCAACGTATTGCGCCATTCGCTACCTGCGGCTACGCGGCCAGCCGAGCCCGAAGGTGGTGATGACATTACATGGCTTCCAAAGCGACTTGCTTGAAGACTGTCGGGCGAGTGTCGACGTGCTGGATGGGGTCGTCTCGACCAACCGGCTCGGCGTCAAGATGGCGGCTAGCAACATGGGTAGCGAGGAGCGGGTTTTCTATGCGCCCTGCGGCGTCCCGGTGCCGAGTGGGCGAGTGGCGGCTACGACTGGGGTAGCGGTTACCCAACCATTGCGGCTACTGTACTGTGGACGCTTCGAGCAGGAGCAGAAACGGATCTGCGATCTTGTTGAGTTGGCCAGCAGCTTGGCTCGCCGTGGCGTCTCGTGCCAGATTTCTCTGGCCGGCGCCGGACCGGATGAAGCGCTGTTGCGGCAGGCAATCGCCGCCCGCGGGGCTGAGCGGGTATTCCGGTTTCTGGGCGTCCTGGCGCCGACAGCCTTGAGCCGCGAGTATCGGAGACACGATGCGTTGATCATCACTTCGGTATGGGAGACCGGGCCAATAGTGGCCTGGGAAGCGATGAGCCATAGGCTTCCCGTGATCAGCAGTTGCTTTGTCGGCAGCGGGCTTGAGGGGGCCCTTCTCAATGGTCGCAACTGCCTGTTATTCCCGATCGGCGACATGGCCGCGGCGGCCGATGCGGTGGCCGCTCTGATGGCCTTTGGTATTCGTGAGCGATTGGTAACCGGCGGCCTGGAGCTGGTCCAAAGACGCTATAGCCGCAGTTGCTCGGTCAGCCTTTGGAACGACGCGCTTCACCAGATTCTAAGGCTGCCAAGTCTGCCCGCACCGCGCCTGCCATCTGGCGCCTTGCCCCAGGGTCGGCTCGATCGGTGGTTGGGGGTGAAATGGGGCGAGCGGGTGCGACGCACGCTGGGCGTGTCGTACCGACATGATGACGCGGGGGGCGAATGGCCACATGCCTGCCACGGCGCTCAATCACAGAATGAGTTTTTGCGATGGGCACGAGAGGCCGATGGCAGGGACGGTCAATGCGGCCAATGACTATTACAAGGTCGTCAGCGTAACCACGACCATGAAGCAGACTGCACTCGTGTCGGTCATTGTTCCCGTCTACAACGACGGGGCCTATCTGGCGATAGCCCTTGAATCGCTCTTGCATCAGTCGCTCGGCGATTTCGAGGTCGTGGTCGCCGACGACGCGAGTTCGGACGGGAGCGTTGCGCTGGCGCACGCTTTTGGCCGGCGCGACCCGCGTTTTCGGGTTGTTGTCAATGACGAGAATCTCGGCATGACCCGTAACTGGAACCGGGCATTAGCCGCGGCGCAAGGCAAGTATGTCGTCAAGCTCGACGCCGATGATGCCGTTCGTCCGGAGACCTTGCAGCGACTGGTGGACGCCATGGAGGACGCTCACGGCCCGATGGTATCGTATTGCCGGACCCTGAGTTGCGACGCCAACCTCGAGCCGTTTTCTTCCTATTTGGGGGAGCGGGCGCTGATTCGCGCCGGGATTGAGCCGATGCAGGTGCAGTGCCGCCCCGGGCATGACTGGTATCGGCTCAGCTTCGACGACCTGCAGCTCTGGCATTCCAATGCCCAGATGCACCGCCGTGCGACCTTGCTGGAGATGGGCGGCTGGGACGAAAGTTGGGGCTGCGCCGCGGATACCGATTTGATCTTGCGGGTCCTGGAGCGCAACGGGCGCGTTTGTCATATCCCCTATGCGGGTGTGCTCTATCGTCATCGCCCCGGCTCGGTCAGCGATCAATACCGCCGCCAGACTTGGCTGGCCTGGGAAAGTGTGTTGATTCACCTCGATTCGCTCAATCGCTACCACGCCGCGGGTGGCCGTCTGACCACGCCGCTGCGCAAGACCTGGTGGCGCTATTTCGCTCAGTGGGGGCGATTACGTGCGCAAGGCGAGGATGCGCTTGCAGGGTTGCGTCCGGACCTTCGCGAGCGGCTGCTGCGGCGGGCGCATGAGGTTGCGGCGCCGCCTCGGCGTGTTCTCGTTGAGGGCGCTGCCAGACAGTTTCTGTGGAATGTAATGACGGCGACTACTCGGATCGGTGGAGCTGATGCAACCGGCGGGGTGTAGGATGGCAAATGCATCGCTGCGCGCGACGCTCGAGCAATGCGTGACTTCCAGTAGCCGGAACCCTCAGCACCTCCCTTGAAGGTTAAGATACCACGATGAAGGAGGAGAAATGGTTTGCCGATAGATTGCTAGGCCATGAGGGCGTTGGCGATCTCATTTGTGCTTGGCACATCGCCCGTCGAGCCTGTCGTTTCGGTGAGGCTGCCGGCAACGATCTAAGGGCGCGCACCGCCAAATACTTAGCGATGAAGCCCCCGCGGATGTTATCGGACGGCTGGTTTATCGCAGCGGCTTCGCGGTCTGAACCCTTGTGCGCCTCGTCGCCGGGCTTGAACTGAGCCATGTGCGGAATCACGGGCTGGGCATTAACTCCCGGGACGGCGTTACCCGGGACCCTCTTGACGCAACTGGCGCAAGCCATTGCGCATCGCGGCCCGGACGATTGCGGGGAATACCGCGATGAGGCCGCTGGCTTGGCGTTGGCGCATCGGCGACTCAGCATCATTGACCTGAGCCCCGGCGGACACCAGCCAATGGTCCATCCGGACACGGGCGACGCGCTGGTGTTCAACGGTGAGATTTACAATTTCCGGGCGCTACGCACCGAGTTGATCGGGCAGGGCTGTCGTTTCCGCTCACACTCGGACACTGAGGTGCTGTTACAGGGGTTGGCGCTCTGGGGGCTGCGGCCCTGCCTGGCGCGGCTGCGTGGCATGTACGCCTTCGCGTGGTGGCAGGTCGCCAGCGCAACGCTGCACCTGGCGCGCGATCCCATGGGGATCAAGCCGCTCTATTACGGCCCGCCGCCGCACCGGGCGGGGGTCGTCTTTGCATCGGAAATCAAGGCGTTCCTGGCGTTGCCCGGGTTCGAACGCCGCGTTGACCGACGCTCATTGGGGCAGTTCCTGGAATTTGGCTATGCCTTCGAGGAGCACGGCACCATCTTTGCCGAGGTGCGTAAGTTGCCGCCTGGCCATCTGCTGAGGGTGCGTGCCGGGGTGGCCGCGGGGCCGGAGCGATTCTTCACCCCCGAGCTGCACGTGGACCCCTCGCGCACCAGCGCCGATTGGGAGGCAACGCTTTACGCGACCCTGCGCCAGGTGGTCGGCGAGCACCTGGTCGCCGATGTACCGGTCGGGCTGTTGCTGTCCGGCGGGCTCGATTCAAGTCTGCTGGCGTCGCTGGCGGCCCAATCGGCACCGGTGCGCACGTTCAGCATGGGCTTTGCCGATTCGGCGGTGGATGAGCGGCCGCAGGCCCGCGCGGTCGCGCGCTTCCTCGGTACGGAACACCACGAACTGCAGATCACAGCCGCGGAGCTTCGCGCCGACCTGGAGGAGTCTGCTTACCATTTCGATGATTTGTTCGCCGACTGGGGCACCATTTCGACCGGGTTTCTCTACCGCAAGTGCCGGGATCTCGGTATCAAGGTGGTGATCGTGGGGGAGGGGGCCGATGAGCTGTTCGGCGGCTATTGGGCCTTTCGCCTGAGTGCGGCACAAACCCCGACCGACTGGTGGCTGTTCACACTCTACCGGCACTATGTTGGCCGGCGCTATGGCCGCCACTTCGGCGCCTTCCGCACGCGCATGCGCGACTACTTGGCGGCCACCGGGGGTGATCGCTTTGCCGCCATCCGGCTCTTTGAGTCGTGTGAACAGTTGCCCAACAACTTTGTAATGAAAGTTGACAAGGCCAGCATGGCGGTCAGCGTCGAGGCGCGGGTGCCCTTTCTCGATCAGCGGGTGGCGGAAATCGCCTACCGAATTCCCGCCCGGCATCTGCTGTCGGCAGGCAGCGACAAGATGGTGCTGCGCCGGATGGCGCAACGCTATCGGCTCCTGCCTGAAGAGACCTTGGGCCGCCCTAAATACGGGGCCAGTATCGCGGCGTCGTGGATGGATGAGTCGGAGTCCTTTCGCGTGTACGCCCGCGATATCATACTGGCGCCGGGTGCTTGGACCGAGACGCTAGGGTTGCGCGGCGCCATGTCCGATTATTTTTTGCATGGCCGGCGTGGCTATCCGTTTCCCCGCGCCATCGGCATTTTCAGCAGCCTCGCCTGGCGACTGCTGCTGCTCGAGTTGTGGGCCCGGGCTTATGGAGTTCACGCCGATGAGGGTTGATGAACTGGTCAGCACCATCATCCCGGTTTACAATCGTCCGCGATTGTTGCAAGAGGCGGTGGCTAGCGTGCTGGCGCAGGACTATCGACCCATCGAGGTCCTCATCGTCAATGATGGCTCGACCGATGAGACCGGTCAAGTCGCTGAGGCGCTGGCGGCTCGGCATCCAGTAGCGATTCGCGTTCTTCACGTCGCCAATGGCGGGCCGGGCGTGGCGCGGGAGGCCGGTCGGCTGGCGGCCCGTGGCGAGTTCGTTCAGTACCTGGACAGTGACGATCTGCTGCTGCCGGGAAAGTTCACGGCGCAAGTGTCCGGTCTGCGCGCCCAGCCCGAATGCGGCGTCGCTTACGGGAAGACCGGCCACGGCCAGGACATCGCCCGCGCGTGGAAGCGCACTGGGGAACGCATCGCGGCGATGTGGCCGTCCTTTCTCCAAGAGCGCTGGTGGGATACGTCGACCCCGCTGTATCGCCGGGATGTGGCCGACGCCGCGGGCCCTTGGGAGGCACTTCGCCATGAAGAGGATTGGGTGTATGACTGTCGGGCGGGTGCGCTGGGGACACGGTTGTGCTACGTCGATCAGTTTGTGTCGCTAACGGGTTATACGGCACCCGACCGATTGAGCGGCAATACTGCCGCGCCGCGCTATTGGCGAGATCGCGCCGTTGCGCACCGCTTGATCTGGCAGTGCGTGCAAAGCGTCGGCCCCGATTTCGCACAGCCGGAGCTGCGCCATTTCGCGCGGGCGCTGTTTCTGCTCGCCCGGCAGTGCGGAGCGGCCGGGCAGACCATGGACGCGCAAGCGTTGTTTCAGATAGCGCGCGCCGCGTCGCCTCCCCCGCGGCGCGACGGTCTGGATTTTCGGCTCTACCGGGTGCTGGCGGGTCTCGTCGGGTGGAAATTGGCGGGGCGGATTGCCGGCGCCGTGGATGGACTGCGAAGATGAGCCTGGCTCCGTCCCTGTCAGTGGTGATGAGCGTCTTCAATAGTGCGGACACGCTGGGCGCGACAATGGATAGCGTGCTGACTCAGGAAGAGATCGATTTTGAGTTCATCGTTGTCGACGATGGCTCGAGCGATGGCAGTGCAGCGATTCTGGATGACTATGCCCGGCGCGACGAGCGGGTGCGGGTGATTCATCAGGACAATACCGGGTTGACGCGGGCACTGATGAACGGCTGCGCCCGCGCGCGGGGGAAATACCTAGCCCGACAGGACGCCGGGGATGTATCGCTGGCGGGGCGATTGGCGCAGCAATGCGCCTTGTTGGAATCGCACCCCGACGTGGTTCTCACCTCTGTCGGAACGCGCTTTATCGGATCCGAGGGCGAGCATCTGTATACGATCGTTCAACTTGGCGATGAATTGCAGCGGGGCCTTGAACAGTTGATCGTGGCACGCCTGCGCGGGCCGTCTCATCACGGTAGCACGATGTTTCGTCAAGCCGCTTACCACGCCGTGGGCGGCTACCGTCGCGAATTCCGCGTGGCCCAGGACTTGGACTTGTGGACGCGCCTGGTCGACGCGGGGCGCTGTGTGGCGATACCCGAGGTACTGTATGAGGCAAAGTGGCAGTTGGGTTCGATTAGTCATCTGCGCCGCCGGGACCAACTGATGGCTGCTGAAGCCATCCATGCGTGTCGACAACGCCGCCACCGGGGAGGGAGCGAGCAACCGATCTTGGATCGGCTGACCGCTAGCCTGGGGGAAATCGATGGACAATTGCGCACCCCAAGCGGGTTGAGCGAAGCGCGCTTTCACTATTTTTTGGGCAGTGTTCTTGCGTCGAACAATCCCGGAGTCGCTCGGCGCTATCTTAAACAAGCCGTGAGGGCCTGGCCTTGGCATGCCAAGGCGTGGGTCAAGCTGGCCGCACTGGTGCTGCGGCCTGGCAAATAATCGATGGCCCGTGGGTCTGCCTGCACCGACCTGGAGTGCCGTTTGAAAATCACGGTCGCCATCCCCAGTTATGGCCGCGATCACGTGTTGGTCGACACCCTGCGAGAGGTGCTGAACCTCAGTCCGCCGCCGGCCGAAGTCCTGGTGTTGGATCAAACGCGGGCGCATACATCAGACGTCGAAACGATGCTGCGGGAGTGGGACGCCGCCGGTGGTATTCGCTGGCTGCGTTTGACGGAACCCTCGATTACGCGGGCCATGAACCAGGGACTCCTGGCCGCCAGCAATGACATTGTGCTGTTCCTCGACGACGATATCCATCCGGAACCGGCATTGCTCAGGGCACACCTCGCGGCCCACCGGGATACCGCAGCCACCTTGGTGGCCGGCCGGGTGATCCAGCCCTGGCAAGCGGGGGTAGATGTCTCCAAGGACACTCGGTTCCATTTTGCCTCATTGCGGCCGGCATGGATCACGCAATTCATGGGCGGTAACTTCTCTATACGCCGCAAGGCCGCCCTGGACCTGGGTGGCTTTGACGAGAATTTCGTCAGGGTTGCGTATCGTTTCGAGGCTGAGTTCGCTTACCGTCTGGATCGCGCGGGCCACCGCATCTATTTTGAGCCGGCGGCCTCCCTTTACCACCTCAAGGTTGCCACCGGCGGCACCCGTAGCTTCGGCGAGCACCTGACCACCTTCAAGCCGGATCACGCGGTCGGGGCCTATTATTGTTGCCTGCGTACCTGGAGCGGCTGGCCGAGCCTGGGCGGGTTTCTCGCAACGGCGGCGCGGTCGGTCGCGACTCGCCACCACCTGCGCAGACCCTGGTGGATACCGGTGACGCTGGTTGCGCAACTGCTCGGCATGGGTTGGGCGCTCGGTCTTTATCTAAGCGGACCGCGTTACCTGCGACCTCCCTCTGCTGGCGCGCCGCACTGATCGGCCCATTGCGCGAGCCCCGCCGTGAGAGACTGCACTCCAGCCCGAGTAGCGATCGTCGCTACACATCCCATTCAATACCAGATTCCCTGGTTCCAAGGCCTGAGCGAGCGGCCTGAGCTGGACTTGAAGGTGTTTTTCGGCCTATTGCCGGATGCGACGCAGCAGGGGGTTGGTTTCGGGGTCGGCTTCCACTGGGATATTCCGCTGCTGGACGGCTACCGGTGGGAGTTGCTGGCGAATGTCTCGAAGGCGCCTTCGCTCGGGGCGTTCGGGGGCTGCGACACGCCAGCGATCGGGCGGGTCTTGCGCAGATGGGCGCCCGATGTCGTGATCCTGACCGGCTGGCACTCCCGGATGCTGATGCAGGCCTGGTGGGCCTGCCGCTGGCTGGGCATTCCCCTGGTCGTGCGAGGCGACTCGAACAACCTTGCGTGGCGACCTTGGTGGAAGCGCCTTCTCCACCGTCAGTTGTTGTCCCAGGTTAATGGAGTGTTGGCGGTCGGCCAGGCGAATCGTGATTTCTACCTGGAAAGCGGAGTGTCACCCAAGCGAATCGACGCTGCGCCACATTTTGTTGACAATCAACGTTTCACGGCGGCCGCCGTCGAGCTCGAGAGGTACCGCGCCGAGCTGCGCCGCGATTGGGGTATACCCGTCGACGCAACCTGCTTTCTGTTCTCCGGTAAGCTGATTCCAAAGAAGCACCCGCTCGATTTGCTGCGGGCGTTAGGCTTGGCCAACCGGCTCGGTGCGCGTGCGCGTGCGCATGTGCTCGTGGCAGGGGCGGGTGAGCTGATGGAGCCGGCTCGGGCGTTGGCAGCAGACGAGCGCTTGCCGGTGACCTTCGCCGGTTTTCTCAATCAAACGGAGTTGGCCCGCGCCTATGTCGCTGCCGACTGTCTGGTCCTGCCATCGGATTGCGGCGAGACTTGGGGTCTGGTGGTGAATGAGGCGATGGCCTGCGCTCGGCCGGCCATCGTCAGCGATCAGGTCGGCTGTGGACCGGACCTGATCGTGGCGGGCGCCACCGGCGCCACTTTTCCAACGGGTGATGTTGCGGCCCTGGCGGATCGGCTATGCGAATTCGCAGGCGATGGTGAGCGACTGCGTGCGATGGGCGTGGAGGCGCGGCAATTGGTGCTGGCCGGCTATTCGGTGGAACGGGCGGTGGGTGGGACCTTGGCCGCCGTGAACAAGGTATTGGGGCGGAGCCGGTGACCATGGTGACACGACTGATCGATCGGCGTGGCAGGGTCCGACAGTGCGGCGGCCCGGTCGGCGCACCGGGGCAAGCGCCGGCGCAGCCCAAGGCTGCGGGGGCCTGACACCATGCTACCCTGGGTCGTGCTGGTGTCCTGCCTCGTGCTGCTGTTGGCGCTGGTTGACTGGCGTCAAGGGGTATTGGGGCTGCTGGTGGTGGTCGTGCTTCAGGACGTGTTTCGCAAGCTCACGCCAAGCGCACCGTCCTATTTTATCCTCTGGACCGGGGCACTGTTCGCGCTGATCTTCCTGGTCGCCTATGCGCAGGGCGCCGTCCGGGGGCTGCGGCCACTCTATCTGCACGATAGCGGGCTGCGGCGCGCCTGGTGGCTATTTTTCCTGATGGTGTTGTTACAGGGCGCCCACACGTTGGAGCGCTTGGGTAATCCCATGGTGGCTACCCTCGGGCTGATCTTTTATTTCGCGCCGGTCGCGGCACTGTTGGTGGGGATCGCCTATGCGCGCTCGGAACGCCAGATCGAGCGCTTCGTCATCACCTATGTGCTGATCATGGTGCCGACGGCCCTGACGGTCTATTTGTCTCCAGAGTATGCCAAGGACTGGCCGGTACTGCGCGACGTCGGTAGCTTTACCGGTGCCGCGCTGGTTATTTCCGGTGATCGCGGTCCGCTGCTATCCCACCCCGGCCTGTTGCGTGTCGGTGAGTTGGCCGCTTGGCATGCGGCGACCGCGATCGCATTTATCTCGGTATTGGTCATACGCCGACCGTCCCTGCTGCTGCGTATCCTCGCCGGGCTGGCGATCATTGCGCTGCTTGGCGCCATCATACTGACCGGTCGGCGCAAAATGCTGATGACGTTGACGATCTTCTTTACGCTGCAGTGGACCCTGTTGATCGTGCTGCGCCAGGGGCTGAATCGCCTTACCGTCACCGTCTTGGTGATGATACTAGCGGGATCGCTCGCGTTTGCCCTGCTGGGGCAGGACAAGCCGCAGGCGGACCGGCGCAATTCTGCGTATGTACAGCGCGGCCTGTCGGTGTTCGAGTCGGCGGACGAGCGCCTTGATCGGTCGATCGATCTGCTGAACGCGGCCTGGTATCGCGCCGGCGTGCTCGGCATTGGCGCCGGGATGGCCGGCCAAGGCGCGCGGTATGCGGGCGGCACCGATGCCGAGGACGAGGACGAGGACGAGGACGAGGAGGATGCGCGCGCCGGCCGCATACAGGGCGCGGCCGAGGCGGGGGTCGGCATGATCGTCGTTGAGTTAGGCGGTGCCGGCGCCGCGATCGTGCTGTGGTTGCTGTATCGTCTGGCGACGCGGCTGTGGTTTGGGGTCGGGCTGCTGGGGGATTCGCTTTTGGTGTACGCGGCCAGCTTTAGCGCACTGCTGATTGCGAACATGGCTACCTTCGGTGCCGCCAATCAGCTCTATGGGGATCATGCCGTGTTGATCCTGTTGGGCCTGGTTGCCGGTATGCTCTTTGCGTCGGTGAATGCCGGCATCAAGCTCAAGCGGCGTCAGACGCAGTTACAGCAGAAGGCGCTGGGTTCCGGTCGGCCGTCCGGGCCGGCCAATCGGCTGCGGCCGGGCGTCCGTTAAACGGTGGCAAACCCAAAGATCTCGGTCGTTCATTGCGTCCCCAGTCTGGACCCAGGCCACGGCGGTCCGTCGCGCACGGTCGTGGCGTTGGCCGATGCCTTGGTGCGCTGTCCAGGGGTCGCGGTTCGGCTGTTGAGCCAGCGCACCGGGGACGTGCCGACGGTCCCGTCAGTCGAACCGGGGGTTGTGCGCTCGGTGATCGGCAGCCGCTATCCACTGGCCGCGGCACTGGGGTTACCGTTGCGCGGCGCATTGGCGGGCGGCACCGAGCGGGCCGCACTGATCCATAGCCATGGCGTCTGGCATCCGGCGAATCATTGGGCCACGCTGGCGGCGCGCGCCTGGGAGGTGCCGCTGATCGTTCATCCGCGGGGGATGCTCGAACCCTGGGCGCGCGGGCAGAAGGCGCTCAAGAAACGCTTGGCCTTACGGCTGTTCCAGCAGGCCGACCTCGACGCTGCCCGGGCCTTGGTGGCTACCTCTGAAATGGAATATGGCAATCTGCGCCGGTTCGGCCTACGCCAGCCGGTGGCGGTCATCCCCAACGGGGTAGACCACGCGGTCGTGGCGACGGTCGCCCCCATGCGGCAAGTCGTTGAGCGGGAACGCATCGCGCTGTTTCTCTCGCGGGTGCATCCGAAGAAGGGTGTACTCGAACTGGTGCGGGCGTGGGGTCTAGTCGCACCGGTGGGCTGGCGGCTACGCATTGCCGGACCGGATGAGGACGGGCATTGGGGCGAGGTGTCTCGCGTGGTGGCGCGCTTGGGTTTGAGCTCCGTCATCGATTATCTGGGCCCGGTGGCCGATGAGGCTAAGGCGGCACAGTATCGCGCGGCCGATCTCTTTGTGCTGCCGACGTTTAGTGAGAATTTCGGGGTGGTCGTCGCCGAGGCACTGGGCCATGGGGTGCCGGTCATCACCACGCAGGGTTCGCCCTGGGCCGATCTGGAGACCTACCGCTGTGGTTGGTGGATCCCCACCGGCGTCGCGCCACTGGTCGCGGGGCTGCGCGCGGCGATGGCACTGACTGACGATGAGCGCTGGGCCATGGGTGAGCGCGGCCGGGACTATGTGCGGCGTTTCAACTGGGACGCCAGTGCCGCGCAGACGCTCGCTTTGTATCGCTGGGTGCTCGGTCGCGGTGAGCGGCCGGACTGGGTGCGGGTCGATTGAATGGCTCGGCTGACTGGTTGTTTATTCATTCACCCGACGGTAACGGCCATGGCGCCCGCACCACTCCGAACGATGAAAGAGGCGGGCGCCTTGGCCGTTCCCCCACCCCGCCCTCCCCCACTAGGGGCGGGAGACGTGGAGCGCGCTCCCGGCGCGACTTTCAGGTGAAGTGGAAATCACGATGACTGTTATTCTGGGCTGCAACGCCTTCCATGCCGATTCTGCCGCCTGTCTGGTGGTAGACGGTCAACTGCTGGGCGCGGTCGCAGAGGAGCGCCTGGGCGAGCGCCACAAGCACAGCGCCGCCTTTCCGGCTAACGCCACTCGTCGGTTACTCGCGGATGCGGGCCTGCGGCTGCGCGATGTCACGCACGTGGCCCTGGCGCGTGACCCGCAGGCCAATCGCGCCGCGAAGGTCGGCTATGTGATCCAGCATCCGCTCAAGACCGCGGGCGCGGTGCTCGAGCACCGGCGTCGGCAGCGGCGAACCAAGGGGACTTTGGACGCGCTCGCCGAGGTCTGCGAGGAGGACCCAGCCAAGGTTCGCTTCGCGACCGTTGGCGTTGAGCATCATCTTGCTCATATCGCCAGCGCCTATTATTTGTCGCCGTTCGAGGGGCTGACCGCTGGTTTTTCATACGATGCCTCCGGCGATTTCGTCAGCATGATGGCCGCGCGCTGTGAGGGGACTCGCATCGAGGTACTGGAACGGGTCACCCTGCCGCACAGTCTGGGCTTTTTCTACACTGCCTTGTGTCAATTTATCGGCTTCGACGCCTTCGGCGAAGAATACAAGGTCATGGGGCTGGCGCCCTATGGCGAGGATAACTACGACACGCTGATGCGCGCGTTGGTGCGGTTGGATGACCGGCATTGGTATCGGTTGGCGAGGGGCTATTTCGGCATGCACGAGGGCGGGGCGAGCGGGGCGGTCGACGCGACCCAACGGATCGTCATGGGCCGCTTCTATACCGACCGGCTGATCTCGGCCTTGGGCCAGCCGCGCCGTCGCTCCGATCCACTCAGCCAACGCGAAAAGGATATCGCTCGATCGACTCAGGTGCGCTTTGAGGAGGCGGCGATCCACTGTATGAAGCGTTTGCACGAGCAGGTGCCAAGCGCGCGGCTGGCAATGGCGGGGGGCTGCGCACTGAACGGTGTGGCTAACGCGCGGATTGCGCGGGAGACTGCTTTTACGGAGCACTATCTCCAGCCCGCGGCATCCGACGATGGCACCTGCTTGGGGGCGGCCTACTACTGCTGGCACCAGGTCCTGGGTCGGCGGGAGCGCTTCCACATGAGGCACGCCTTCTGGGGTCCAGATTATGTAGATGAGCGCCTGCGCGCGGTGGCGCAAGGCAGTGGCTTCCGGGTTCATGCCTGTGCCGACGACGCGGACTTGGTCGAGCTGGCGGCGGGCCTGCTTGCCGACGGGCTGGTGACCGGCTGGTATCAGGGCCGCAGCGAGTGGGGGCCGCGGGCGCTGGGCCATCGCTCGATCCTCGCCAACCCCGGCATTTCGACCATGAAGGACACCATCAACACCAAGATCAAGCGCCGCGAATCCTTTCGGCCCTTTGCGCCGAGCGTGCTCCGGGAACTGGTGCCGACCTATTTCGAGCAGACGCTCGACAGCCCGTTCATGATGCATGTGGTCAAGTTTCGCCCCGAGTGGCGCGAGCGTCTGCCGGCGGTGACCCATGTCGACGGCACCGGGCGGTTGCAGACGGTCGATCGGGAGAGTAATCCGCTGTATTATCAGCTGATCGAAGCGTTCCAACGCAAGACCGGCGTGGGTCTGGTGCTCAACACCAGCTTTAATGAGAATGAGCCGATCGTGGACACCCCAGAGCAGGCGCTCGATTGCTTCAGGCGCACCGATATGGATGCGCTGTGTCTTGGGCGTTACGTGATGAAAAAGATGAGATAAGACCCTGGTGACTCGCCCAATAGATTATGCAGCACCGAATGCATTCTAATTACTATGTGGTCCTGCTGACGGCCACTATCGACCCCGGGCCGTATGCGCAACAGGTCGTGCGCAATAATCCTCAGGTTCGCCAGGAAGACTATCGTAAGTCGCTCGAGTTCTGGACGGAGATATCCGACGACAGGATCACCGGGATCGTATTTTGTGAGAACTCAGGGGCTGACCTTGGGTTTCTACGAGCAGCGAGTCGTGGTTCTCGTATCCCGATCGAATTAATAAGTTATCAAGGCAATGCGGCGCCAGTCGGGGTTCATTATGGTTATTCCGAGTTGGGCATCATTGATTACGCTATGAAGGAGAGCGTCTTATTGGCGCACTGTGAATACTTTATTAAAGCTACAGGTAGATTAACGTTTCCGCGGATATCCAGACTTTTAGATACAACTGATATTAGATTCGATGCGATCATTGATCATCGAAGAAAATATAGGAACGAGTCCGGTTACCCCCTGAGGTCCAGAACTCAGCTCATGCTTTTCTCGACGGATTTTTATCGTAAGAAGATGCTGGATGTGCGCGGCGAGATGATCGGTGGTTGTTCGCATATCGAGGAGTTTATCGCGGAAAAGATTTGCTCCCTAATAGGCGAGCATCGCATTTCCCAGCGATTTCTCTTGGAATGCCCGGCTAGTGGGGTCGCCGGGACGAATCAAGATTATCATTCCTTGGTGATCGTTAGTAAGAATATGTTGCGGGCGTTCTTACGCAGGCTTTTGCCGTCCCTTTGGCGCTAAGATTATTTTGCACGATCCGAAAGCGCAGGGAGGGGGCAGGCGCTTAGGTTATGGGGGGCGCTCGAACAGCGTGGGCGGCTTGCGCCTCCAGACTGAAGGATTGTGACTAAACTCCATGACAGCAATGACAGCACCCCACCTCGGCAGCTTATTTGGCAAGACATGTTGTTGTAGCGACTAACACCTTGCTACCCGGTGCGCTCTGTTTTGCGCAAGACGGAAACCGCCGGTGTCCGCTCCCGCCTGTTGCCCCCCGGAAAACGATACCGCGGCTACAACTTGGATATCCATACATGGCTCATTACCAACAGCACCAGTTTGTTTTAATTTGCAGGGAGCATTTTCCGGATCACTTTAAGAGCAAGGAGGTTCTGGAGGTCGGTAGCTGCGATATAAACGGAAGTATTCGTAAACTATTTACCTCATGCTGCTATATTGGAGTCGATATTGCGGCAGGGCCTAATGTTGATTTGGTATGTTTCGGGCAAGACGTAAGTTTCGAGTCCAATTATTTTGATGTGGCGATTTCATGCGAATGCTTTGAACACAATGAATACTGGATTGAGACATTCTCGAATATGATTCGGATGCTGAAGCCTGGAGGGGTCTGTATTATCACGTGCGCATCTATCGGGCGCGGCGAACACGGGACATCCCGGTGCGTGCCCCATTATTCCTTAACCGCTGAGGTTTCTGGAGGCAATTATTATAAGAATCTGGATGTTTCAGACTTTCGGCGCACCGGGCTACTGAAGAATTTCACAGGTTTTAGGTTTGTCCGCAACATTTATGCGAAAGATATTTATTTTATCGGAATCAAGAAGGGAGATCCGCTACCACAGGGAATCGTTCGTCTGTTAGATTGCATCAGTGATAAAGCCTCTCTCTTGATATCCGAAAAGCCACTGCCATTATCGAAGATAATTGACGCCCAGCTGAGATGGATCGCTAGGTATGCTCTTTCAAAGCTAGTTGGTGAGAAGAGATATCATGATATTGTTTTTTTCCTGAAGCACCAGCAAAACGTTGGCGAGCGTTGAAGCGATCTCGTGACCGCATTCGCGATAGCGGGAATCTGGCCGACGTGAGGAGGGTGCGCGGGCTACTAAATCCTGGCAGGATGGCATATACCAGGACCTGCAATGCTATACTTTCGGTCGACGCCATGTGCTTACACCAATTGCCCTAATTCATGATGAGTGATCCCAGCACCAAACTCCCGCTCACCGTCCTGCTCGCGGCGAAGAACGAGGCGCTCAACCTGCCGCGCTGCCTCGCGGCCTTGGGTCCGGCGGCGCGGGTGATCGTGCTTGACTCACACAGTACCGATGCGACGGCCGCGGTCGCACTGGCGCATGGGGCCGAGGTGGTGCAGTTCGACTACCCCGGCGGCTACCCGAAGAAGCGGCAATGGGCGCTGGAGCAGGTCGCGATCGACACCCCCTGGGTGCTGTCGCTGGACGCTGACGAGGTGGTTCCGCGGCCGCTTTGGGAGGAGATCGCGGGGGTCGTCCGGCGCCCGGATGCACTGGATGCCTATCTGATTACCAAGGGGTTTCATTTTCTCGGCCGGCGCTTGCGGCACGGTGGCTTCTCCCACGCAGCGGTGTTGTTGTGGCGCACCGGGACAGCGCGCTTCGAGCGACTGTTTGACGACTCGCCGGACAGCCTGGACATGGAGATCCACGAGCGCGTGGTGGTGCAGGGGCGCATCGGGAGGCTCGCGACGCCACTAATTCATCAGGATTTCAAGGGGCTGGAGGCCTATATCGCCCGCCATAACAAATACTCGACCTGGGAGGCGCGGGTTCGCCACCGCTACCTCAGCACTGGTCGCTATGGCGAGGACACGATCGAGCCGCGGCTGTTCGGCAACGCACCGCAGCGGCGGCGGTGGCTGAAGGCCCTGATTATTCGCCTGCCCGGTGAGCCGTATCTTTGGTTCTTTTACCACTACATCGTCCGGGCGGGGTTCATGGAGGGTCGCGCTGGCCTGATTGCTTGTCAAATTCGCGCGAGCTATATCGCCCAGGCGCGGGCGAAAGTTTACGAGTTACAATTGCTTGGCGGGCACGATGGGGTTTAGGGCGGCTGGTCGGCGGCTTGCGCAGGCCACTGAGACGCGAGGGCCAATGTCCATGAAGTTGGTGCGGTCGTTGAGCTTTATCCTGCGCCACCCGCTCAATCGTCGGCGCCCAGGTGCGGCCTTGGCGCGCTGGCTGCGCTGGCAGTTGGGCTGTTGTATGTGGCCGATTGCGAACGGTTGGTTGCGCGCGTGCGGGAGGCGCCGCGGTTTCGGTTAGGTACGGGTGGGGATATTTGGGTCAGGCGATTGTCGTCGTAACGCGGTGCTGATGATATGGATCTGATTTTTCTGAATCGCTTCTTCCATCCGGACCATTCTGCAACCAGTCAGCTGCTGACCGATTTGGCATTGGATCTGGTGGCGCGGGGGCATCGGGTGCGGGTGATTGCCAGCCGCCAGGGCTATCTGAACGCGCAGGCCGGGCTGGCGGCCCGGGAGTCGGTGCTGGGAGTCGAGGTCCATCGCGTTTGGACCAGCCGCTTCGGGCGAGTGGGCCTGCCCGGCCGGGCCATGGATTATCTGAGTTTTTTTGTGTGCGCGATGTGGCGGCTGCGGCAGTTGGCGCGTCCGGGCGAGGTCGTGGTGACGATGACCGATCCGCCGCTCTTGTCCGTGTTGACCTATTGGGTCCTGGCGGGGCGGCAGGTGCTGCTGGTGAACTGGCTCCAGGACCTGTTTCCGGAGGTGGCGCAGGCGCTGAATGTCAGGGGGATGGACGGGCGATTCGGCCGCTGGCTGCGGCGGCTGCGGGATCGGTCGCTGCGCGGGGCGGCGGTGAATGTGGCCATCAGCGAGCGCATGGCCGAGCGGGTGCTGGCGGCCGGGGTGGCAGCGAGCCGGGTAAGGGTCATCCACAATTGGGCCGATGCCGAGGCGATTCGCCCGCTCGCGCCCGAGGCCAACCAGCTGCGCCGGGAGTGGGAATTGGAGGATGTCTTCGTCGTGGGCTACTCCGGAAATCTCGGGCGGGCACATACCTACGCGACGCTGTTGCAGGCGGCGCAGTTGCTCGATGAGGCGGGGACCGGCGCAGCGCCGGGCACGGGCCAGAGAGCCGGGCCAGCGATCCCGGGCGACGCTGCTGGCCCCGCGGCTGTCGCGGCGGGGGCGCCGCTGCGGCCGGTCATGTTTTTGTTCATCGGCGGCGGCGTTCAGTGGCGCGCCCTACGCGGCGAGGTGGAGCGACTTGGGCTACGCAATGTGCGGTTTCAGCCTTATCAGGAACGCGCAGCCCTGCACTTGAGTCTGGGTGTTGCGGATGTGCATTGGGTCTCACACCCCCCGGGGCTGGAAGGGCTGGTGGTGCCGAGCAAGTTTTACGGGGTCGCGGCGGCTGGCCGACCGGTGTTGTTGGTGGGGCAGCCGGACGGGGAGATTGCACGCCTGCTGGCAGACTACGATTGCGGGCGCTGGGTGGCGGAGGGAGACGGCGCGGGCTTCGCTGCGGCGGTCGAGCGGCTGCGCGACGATGCGCTGCTGCGGGGGCGGCAGGGGGCCAATGCGCGGCGTCTCCTAGCAGCCTGTCGGACTTGATGGCGTAACCGATTGATTAAACAGGAAAACGACTTTTTGGCGCAAAAGATGAAACTCTTTGCATTCAATCGGTTGCATCACTAAGTCCGACAGCCTGCTAGAGGAACGGTTCGCGCAGCAGCGGGCGCTTGCGGCTTGGGAGGGGCTGTTGGCTGAGGTCGCGCGGGGCGAGTCCGTGTCTGGTCACGGACGATTGAGACCCAACCTCGGCGCCGATCACACCCCTACGGGGGGCTGCCCGGCGCAGCGAGGACGAGATTCTTGTCGATCTGAACACGATTCGCTTGACCCAGCAGGTCGAGTAGCAGGGAGACCCGCCCCTTTCCAGTAGACTCCTCGAAGATGGCGTCGATACCGGCGAATGGACCGGCGGCGATCGTCACTCGATCGCCTTTGCGAAACGGCTCGTGGCGACCTAAGTGACAAGCCGCCGCCGGGTCCTCGGCTGCCATCAAGGATTCGACGACCCCCCGCGGGACGGTCGCGGGGGTGAGGCCGAATCGCACCAGGTCGATGACCCCGAGCGTCGAGCGGATGGGTGACAGGTCCTGTACACCAAACTCCAGCGCCACGAATAGATAACGCGGGAACAGGGGTTCGACCACCTCAACCCAGCAGCCGCGTCGCCGCTTACTCTGCTTAAGCAGCGGGAGATAGGCCGCAAATCCCTGGCGCTCAAGGTTTTCCCTGGCGAGCGCTTCCTGTCGAGGCTTGGTGAAGACCACGCTCCAAGTGCTCATAACGGTCTAGCCGCGCCGGCTGATGACAAGATCGTCGAACCAGATGCCGCCGCCCAGGGCCTCACCGACCGTGCCGGGTGATTGGTCCTGTTCCAGACGCAGCCACTGGAGCGGACAATCCGCCTGAGGCACCTGGAACTCGAAGCTGAAGAGCTGCCAGTCATCCTTGCCACTAAAGGACTCGCTGGCGCCCAACGGCTCGGCGTCCGGCCGCTGGCAGCGCACCGCCCAGATGAGCCCCTGCCGCGAGGACAGTCCGTCCGTCCTTACCCGCCCTTGGAGTTGGTAGCGACCGGGCTCCAGATACAGCGGCTGAGAGACGTGCTGGAAGCGTTCCCCACGACCATCGAACACCAGATGCAGCGCTTGGCCGCGTGAACCATAGGTGTCGATGGTTTCGACCGTCACCCCACGGGCCTTGGCGATCCGCCAGTCGAAGCCGACCCCGGTGATCGGCAGATCGAATCCGCCGTCATAGACCTGCCCCAACCCCCTTTGCGCGTCCGCGTCGAGCCCGCCCAACCAGGCTAGATAGGCCTCCGACCACCGGCTGTCTTTCCACAATCGGTTTAGGTAGGCGCGCTGCTCTGCGGCGGACGGCAGTGCCCCGCCGCGATTGCGGCCCTCATACAGGAATGTCACTGTTTCCGGACGCGGTGCGTGCGCCGCCGCGTAGACAAAAAAGGCCTCCCACCAGTCGGGCGGCTGCCGCAGCAGCGGCAGGAACAGCGGCCGGGCCGCCGCCATGTCGGCCAACCGCAGCAGCCGCGGGTACAACTCCCCGGCGCTCGTGGGGCTGTTGCGCAGCAGGGCGCTCCAGCGCTCCAGGCCGCGCTCCGGGCGGCCCCGCTCGAACCAGAACCACGCCGATTCGGCCAGGGCCGGGGGGCTCATCGGCGCCAGAGTGTCGGCGACCTCAACCAATGCAATGGCCTCCGGCACTCGGCCGGCCCCGGCCCACACCCGCGCCAGCGCCAGATAGGGCCGGGGATTGGTCGGATTCGCCCACACCGAGGCTTGGAGCAGTGGGCCCGCCACGGCCGGCGCGCTTTGAGCGAATGCCTGCCTCCGCCGCCGCAGTGCCTCCGGGGCGTCGGGGCGCCAGCGTAGTGTGGACGCCGCCGCCGCGGGCGTCTGGTCGGCGGCATAGTAGTCGGCGAGCCCGACGACCAGGACCCGCCAGCTCAACAACCCACCCAGCAGGCAGATGCCGGTCACAGTAATCAAGTTCCTGGATAGTCGCATGGTCCGCCGCCTTCTTAATTCGCCCGCCACTGGTAGTCGATCGCATCGATGACGACCCGGTCTGCGTGCTTGTGCAGTCCAAGACGTATCGTACCCCCCAGTTGGCTCAGTTGCCCGTTCGTGCGTTGCCGCAGCCGCAGTTCGTAGCTGGCGAACACCTTGGCGGTATCGCCGCGCACACCCCAGTCCAGGTCATAAAACCGCAGTTCGCGGATCTCGTAAGCCGCGAAGGTCGCCGCGTACCCGCGGCGAAGGTCGCCGCCGTCCCGGTCGCGCGTACCGGGGGCAAAGAGCCTCATCACCGCGTTCAGGTCGGCGCGCTGGTAGGCGCGGGTGTAACGCTTGACCAGTCGCTCCACGTCCCGATCGGTTACCGTCAAAGTCGCGTCGGGAGCGCGCTCCACTTCTCCCTCCCCTATTGGGGGAGCGGGGGGGGGGGACGGCCACGGTGCCCGCCACTTTCATCTTTCGGGGTGGTGCGGGCGCCATGGCCGTTAGCCCGGCGGTCTCTGGGTTGCGATCGACCGCGGGGGTAGGCGTGGCGGCTTGGCTGACCCGGGCGACCGGCTCGACCGGCACGACCAGCAGGGGCGACGCCGATGGTACCCGCGGTGGTTCAGCGCGACTCGGTAGAGCCAATTGCGCGCGACGGGCGGCAGCGTCTTGCTCCTGGCGTAACCGCTCGAGCCGTAACCGTTCAGCCGCCCCCGCGACCGTCTGCACCAATAGATCGAACCGCTGATCTTGCTCGCTCTTCACGGTCGCCGCGATCCGCTCTCGTTGCTCTTGCGCCCATTTCAGCTCGGCCGCTCTCACCGCTTGGTCCGGTGCGGTCAGCACGGCGGGGCGGGCCGCATACACCAGCGGCACGGCCGCCGGTCGCAGCCAATGATTCACCCCGACCAGCAGCGCGGCGAGGAGCGAACACCCGCCCAGAACCAGGATGGGCAGCCAACGCTGACGTTGCGCGTAAATGGGTCGACTGGCGATCTGCCGCGGGCGACTCCTGAAGAGGAGCGGTGACCGTCCGGTCGCACGCCGGCCGCCGCCGCTCTGGAGCCCGCGCTGCTGCAACCCGGTATCATAGCGTACCCGCGACTCTGGGCGGGATAGTGTATCCCACGCATCGTTCAGTCGGGCCGCGTAGCCATCGGTCCAGGGGTCGCGGCCGGCCGCGCGGTCGGGATGAAACAACCACATCAATCGGCGGTGGTGCTCCTTTATCTGCTCAAAGGATGCGTCGGGTTCGAGCCCCAGGGTCCGGTAATGGCCAGCACCGCGGGCGAAGCACAGTTGCTGAATCAGGAACCGTGCGGCGTCTTGCACCTCCGCGGGTCGCGCTCCACGCTGCCGAGCCGCCTCCGTCAGCACCGGCGCACCGCCATGGGCGAGTCCCAGCAGGCGCCCCACGCCCGGCGGCAGCGGCGAGGTCGCCACGAATCGCCCCTGATACGCCAGCGGGTCCCGATAGAATGCGAGCGCCAGATCCACGATATCGGTAGCGGTCATGGCGAGGAATTTATGATCAAGCGATTGAGGATGGTTGATTTAGGATTACAGGCGCAAGGTTGATCCTCGATCTTCGATCGGCAATTCCCCTAGCCGGCTAGCTTCTTTGCCTGATCGGCGATGGGCTCGCCGTAGCCGGTGTGCTGATAGTAGTAGTAACTGCGATAGTAGCCGTAGCCACCAGACTGAGCCTCCTGCTTGGTCAAGATGGACCCGAGCAGGGGTACGCGGGCCGAACGCAACCGCTTGACCGTGCCCTGCACATAACTGCGCGGGGTACTGCCCATTTCGACGGTGAGCAGGGTGCCCTCGCACAGATTGCCGATGATCAGTGCGTCGGCCAGGCCGAGCAGCGGCGGGCTGTCCAGGATCACCTGGTCGAATTTTTCCGCCGCCAGGGAGAGCAGATCAAGCATCCGGGCCGAGGACAGGAGTTCAGCCGGGTTGGGCGGCAGGTGCCCTGACGTGATGGCGAACAGGTTCGGAATATGGGTGGGTCGGGTGATATCCAGCGGTCGCGCCTCCCCGCCGGTGAGATAATTGCTGAGCCCCGTCTGATTGTCCAGCTTCAGGCTGCGGTGGACCGAGGGTTTGCGCAGGTCGGCCTCGATCAGCAGCGTCCGCTTGCCCGCTTGCGCAAACTGGATCGCCAGGCTGAGTGCGGTAGTGGATTTCCCTTCCCCAGGCATCGCACTGGTCACGGTCAGCAGTCGTGGCGCGCCGCGGGCGGTGGAGAACTGAAGTGCGGTACGTACCGAACGGTAGGCCTCGGCGAAGATTGAGCGCTGGTCGTCGTGGCCGATCAGCGCCATGGCCCGGTCGTCCCCGAAGGTTGGCGGGGTCTTCGGGATGACGCCCAGCATCGGGATATCCAGCAGTTTCTCCAGCTCCTCGGGTCGGCGGAAGCTGTCGTCGAGATGCTCAAACAGGAAGGCCAAGCCGATCCCGCCCAGCAGGCCCAAGAGCAGCGCAGTCATGGCGCTCTTGCGCAGGTTCGGCTTGTAAGGTGCGCGCGGCACCTTGGCCTCATCCACCACTGAGATGTTGTTCGTCCCGATCCCCGCCGTCACCCCGACCTCCTTGTAACGCTGCAACAGGCCGTCGTAGAGCTGACGGTTGGTGTCAGCCTCGCGGCGCAGGATATTGTAAGGGATACTGCGGGTTTGCAGCGACAGCACTTCCTGGGTCATCCGGTCGAGATAGGTCTGGAGCATCGCCTCCTCGGCACGGGCGGCCTGGTAGTTGGAGGTGATCTCACTCGTCGTCGCGGCCCGAATGTTGTCGATCTCCCGATTAATCATGAGATCGATCTGATTGATCTGGGCACGCAACTGCACCATGGTCGGAAACGCCCGCTTATAGGTGCCCAGATTTTCCTGGTATTGTGCCTCGAGTTTCGACTTGCTCTGCTTGAGATCCTGGATGACCTTACTGTCCAGGACCTGAGTGAGCCCCTGGCCGCGGGCGCCGTCCTCCATCTGTCGGTAGATCGACTCCGCCGTCATCCGCTTTCTTCTCGCATCGGTCAAGGCCGCACTGGCGGCGGCCAGGTTACCGGTGATAATGCTCTCCTTCTGATCGACTGAGATGATCTGTTCCCGGCGGGAGAAATCGACCAACTCCCGCTCCGATTCCTCCAGTCTGGTCTTGAGCTGTTGCAGCCGCTCTTGCAGGAAGTTGCGCGCGTAAGTAGTCGATTCGAAACGTCGCTCGAGATTCAGGTTAATGAAAATCTTGGCCATGTTGTTCAGGATGTCGGCCGCGAGCTGCGGGTTGGGGCCATCGTAAGACAGTCGCACCAGCCGGGATTTCTCGATCGGCGCCACGCTCAGGCCACCGAGCACGAGGCCGATGGCGCCCTCCATGCGGGCGCTGTCCGCCGCCGGATCGGTTGCCTGGCCCTGGTTGTTCGGCTGCTTGGGCGCGGCGCCCCCGCCACCCGGCAGCAAGCCGACCAGCCAGCCCTTGGCCTCACTGACCAGCGAGGGGGCTGCTGGTTTGGCCGCCGTCCGGTCGGCCAGACCCATCTGGTCGACCACACGCTTGGCCAGGTTGCGGCTTTGGAGTAGCTGGTACTGAGTTTCCAGGTACTCCTTGCCGTTGAAAAATCGCTCGCCCGGCGACTCCATCGCAAGGACCTTGATATCGTCCCGGTCGATCTGCAGGGTCAGGTTGGCACGGTAGATCGGGGTCTCCTGGTTGGTCGCCGTGACCACCGCCGCGACCACAATGACGGTGAAGATGATGATCGTCCAGCGGCGCTTTATGACAACCTGCAACAGCTCGCGCAGATCGACACCCTGGCCTTCCGGCTCGTCCTCGAAGCCCGTGAAGGCCGGCGGCGCCGCCGTCAGGGGAGCGCTGCTCCGGCGCTCCACCAAGGCGCGGCCAGGAGGGGGTGGACTGGAATCGGCCGAGAGCTGGAAATCGGGCGGGTTCATACGTGCTTTGGGTTCAGTTGAGGGCAGCGAGATTGGCTCAGAGGAAGGTACCGAACACCGCTAACGGTAACACCCATTGGAACATATCGGTGAAGGTATCCTTGTACAGCGAGGTATCGACCAGTACCAGGTCCTCACCATGAATTTCTGGGTCGCGGACCCGCCCGTCCTGGATGTCGCGCATATTATATTCCATTACATTGCGCTCGCCGTCGGGTTTGAGACGCATGATCTTCACTAACCTAATGTTTGCCACCTTGCTGGGGCCGCCGGCGCTGGCAACCGCCTGCACGAGGGTTGCCCGACCCTTCAGCGGATAAACCCCCGGCTTATTAACCGCACCGACGACAGTGACCCGCTGGCTGGTATACTCTTGAATAAAAATAAGGACCTGGGGGTTTTGCATATAGTCTTTGCCAAGCCGCGCGGCGATCTCGGCCGCCAATTGATCGCTGGTGAGGCCGCCGGCCTGAACCAAACCGATCAGCGGCATAACGACCTGCCCCCTGGCATTGACACGCACCGAGCGGTTCATGGTCTCGGCCCCATAAACCTCAATCTTGATCAAGTCCTCCGGGCCAATGACGTAATCGTTGTCGCTCGAGGCATTACCGTTGGTGGTGAGATTCGGGTTGATGGTAGCGGTGTTCGTTGAGGCGGACGCGCTTTCTGCATCGCCCGGGTGCTGGCCAGTGCTGGCGCAAGCCGCGATACCAAGCGCGAACATGCACAGCGCCATGCGGACGCCCAGCCACAATATCCACGATGGCATGACTACGGCCTTACTAGACAAAACCGCGACCCTCTCGAATTTAGCACGTCATGGCAATCACATAGACCTAGGGCGGTCACGCCTCGCAGGTTCCCGACCACCCAGCGGGACACTCAGCGACGACCGAACCATTTCCTTGCCCGCCACCAGCCCGCCGACTCGTCGGCTACCGGGCTCACCAAGCCTAAAGCGGCGGTCAGGCTGTCCGGCCCCGCGTTTTCCAATATACCACGTGGGCGCGTACTGACCAGACGCCAAGCCTCCTCCGCGCCCACCCAGGGTTCCGCCGCGCGTTGGCCCTCGGCCAGCAGTGGTGGGCGGCGTTCAACCCCATGCGCATCGGTCGCCAGAATGTGAACCCAGCCCTCATCCAGCAGGCGTTCGGCCCAATACCGGGCACCTGCACCAAAGCGGCCGGTCAGGCTGCCCGCGGTGATCTGTAGCCAGGCGCCTTTGCGCGCCAACTCCACAAAGACCTCGTAGTGCCCCTCGATCCAACTCAGGCGTTCCGGATGGGTGATCACTGGCACATAGCCTGCGGTCAGGAGGTTGAATACCGTTTCTTCCAACCGGGGCGGGGCGACATGATGGGGCGGCTCCAGCAGGAAATAGCGGCTATCGTTCAGGGTTGGCACCCGGCCGGAGCGCAGCCCGGCAACCAAGTCGGGCGCGACATGGGTATCGGCCCCGTGGCTCAAACGCAGGGCAATGCCGGCCTCGTCCAAGCGCATTTGCAGTTGCGCCACCGCCGCCCGGATGGCCGATCCTTCATTCTCGTACAATCCTGGATAGATATGCGGCGTACAGGCCATCACCTCAATGCCATCGCTCACCGCCACCCGCGCCATCGCCAGCGACGTCGCCAGGTCAGGGGCTCCGTCATCAACTCCGGGCAACAGATGGGAATGCAGATCGATCATGATGCGGCGTCGAAAAACTCGAACCAGGCGATGGGGCGGGGGTGCTGTCCGCTGCACTGATGAAGCCGCTATACCGGAAACCCTAAGGACCCGGACGCTCGGCAGGCACCCCGAAATCAGGGCGAGTCTAGCATGCGACATGGCGCTGTCCCAACTTAACTTGCCGGGCCGACCCGCGGACCCCACGGCGGTGCCGCGCACGTCATTTTTGCCAACTCTCCCACTCAATGCGATTATAATCGCGTGGGAGTAAAGACCGCGCCGATCCGTCCGCGCGAGGTCTGAGGGTCGCAACGGGCCCGGGGTAGCTGGCCGGATCGCCCCAAGTGCCTGACGTAGACCGGCGCCGCGAGCTGTTTGCCGCCAGCGACGGGCGCACTGCTGAATGACAGGTCAACAATCTCGGGGGTTTTACAGACATGAAAATACGCTATAAGAGTGCTGGGTTGACGCTGATGCTGGCGGGCTACGCCGTCGCTGCCAGCGCGGTCGAGCCCTCGGCCACCCTGAAGCAGTTAAATGGGCGGGTGTTCGTCGGCCAGTCCACGACGACGGGCCCGGCGCGGGACGCGATGCCCCTGTATGCCGGCAATCGGGTGATGTCCGTCGCGGGTGGGACCGCGCAGGTCGTGTATCCCGACGGCTGTGCGGTGGCCCTGCCGGAAAACAGCCTGCTGACGATCGGCGGGGCGGATCAGTGTCGCACCGCGCAGGCGGTGGTGCGCACCACGGCGGGCTTTCAAGATAAGGCCATCGGGCAAAGCGTACATGCCGCCAAGGTGGCGGTCATCTTGAATAATTTCGCGTCCTATAACTCCCAACAACTGGCCGCTGCCTACAACAATCTCAACGCCGCGGAGCGGGCGGAACTGGTCGCGGCGTTGAGCCAAGAGCAATTGTCCGACTTGTACGTGGCGATTCAGGTGACGTCGGGGCAGGTGGCGGCGGACGCCTTTCTGGCCACCCTCCCAGCCGAGCTACAGGGGTCGGTGGAAGCCTTGGCGGGAGCCGCTGCCGGGGCCGGGTCCGCGGTCGCGGCCGTTGTGATTCCTCCGCTTGGTTTGGGTTTGGCAACGGCCGCGGCGATCGGGGTAGCGGGCGCGGCGCTGACCGGGGGCGCCGCGGGTACGTCGTCAGGAACCGTTAACCCAGTGCCGGGGCCGACGCCGCCGACGCCGCCGGTACCGATCACTGCACCTTAGATGACGGATCATCGCCCGCTGAGTTTTAACGCCCCCCCCGACGGGGCGGCGTTGTTTTTCGGCATGGCCGCGACACTGGTGTTCGCACCGCTGTTTTTGGGGACTTGGCGCCCGCTGCCCCTGATGGCGTTGGAATTGGCCGCGCTGGGACTGTTGGGGCTCCTATGGCTACCCGGGCGGCTGATGGCGGGCGCCCCGGGGCCTGGCGAAGCCAGTCGCGCCGAGCGCGGCCGGCCGGTGTCTCAACCGGTGCGGATTTTTCTGCTGCTGCTGTTTCTGCTGCCCCTCGCCCAATTGCTGCCGCTGCCGACCACGCTGTGGGCGGAGTTGCCGGGGCGGGCCTTCTATGCCGGGGCGATGCGACTGGCCGGTGACGTCGGCGAGGGTTTCGGCTGGCGGGCGATGTCACTGATTCCGAGTACTACCGAGGCCGCCTGGCTGACGCTACTACCGCCACTGGCGGTGTTTCTGGTCGCGCTGCGGCTGGATCGTGAGCGGCTGCTGGTGTTGGTGATGGTGTTCTTGAGTATCGCCGCCGGTGAGGCGCTGCTGGGACTGATTCAGTTCGGGCGAACCGGCATGGGCGCCGGTAACGCCTTGGGCACCTACACCAACCGCAGCCACTTGGCCGGTCTGCTGGAAATGGCGTTGCCGGTCGGCTTGGCCCTATTGGCCGCCGTGGCCGGCCACGGGCGGCCGGCACACAGCGCGGGACGCCATGGCCGGCGTAAGCCGACCTTGCGTCGCTGGCTGGCGCGTTTGACGGTCACGCGGATCAACCAGGCTGCGGCCTTGGGCGCGCTGTCGCTGGCCATTCTGCTCGGATTGATTTTTACCCGCTCGCGCACCGGCGTCGGCCTGGCGATGCTCGGGATCGTCCTCTGCGTCCTGCTGTTCGCTTACCGATTGGGGGGGCGTAACGCCTACGGGGTGATCGGCACCATCACCGCCAGCGGGGTCGGGCTGGCCAGCCTGATCGGCCTGATGCCGGTCTGGAGCCGATTCGCCTCCACTGACCCGTTTGAGGATGCGCGTTGGGGTATATTCAACGCTACGGTGCAGGTCATCGGCGAATTCTTCCCCCTGGGTAGCGGTGCCGGCACCTTCCTCGATGTCATGCAGCGGTTCCATCCTGCCATGTTTCCTGGAGTGGTCATTAACCGTGCGCACAATGACTATTTGGAATGGTTGCTGGAATTCGGCCTGGTCGCCGGTGTGCTGATCGCGGTCTGGCTGCTGCTCTACCTTCGCCAGTGGGGAAGGGTGTGGACTCGCGGGGACTGGGCGACGTTCCGCTTTGCCCAGGCCGGAGCGGGAATCGCGTTGCTGCTGATGATGTTGCACACATTGGTCGAATTTAACCTGCGGACGCCTGCTAACGCCGTGTTTACGGCCTTCCTGGCCGGGGTGTTTTTTCACCGGTCGCTACACCACGAAGGGTCGCGCGCCCGGCGTCCGGGAGCGTCCGGCGAGGAGGCGCCTCGCGCCCCGTCGACCTTTACGATTGCACCCGAGAACCTGCGCAATCCGTTCGGCGTATGAGCTTACCGTGAAAGTCGCGTCGGGAGCGCGCTCCAGTTCTCCCTCCCCTATTGGGGGAGGGCGGGGTGGGGAAACGGCCAAGGCGCCCGCCACTTTCATCTTGCGGGGTGGTGTGGGCGCCATGGCCGTTGCCGGAGGCTGTCCTGGCCCACTGCGTATGCGGTGTTTCCAACCGGCGGGCACCAAAAAGGTTCAACGATGACATGACGGTATTTAGCCTACTGCAATACTGGGTCTTGCCGGGCACGTTCTTGTTCAGTGTCGGCTTGATTTCGCTGTTGGCCGGGCCGGCCCAGACGCTGGGCTGGGTCGATCGCCCCTGCAACCGCAAACACCACCGCTACCCGGTGCCGCTGGTCGGTGGGGTGGTGATGTGTAGCGCCTTCTGCCTGAGCGTCCTGCTGCTCCCGGCCAAACCGGAGGACTGGCCGATCCTCTTGATTAGCATGACGTTGCTGACCCTGGTCGGGCTCTATGACGATATCCACTCCAGCCGGCCGGCGACGCGCTTCCTGTTCCAAGCCGTCGCTGTCCTGCTCATGGCCTTGGGGAGCCATGTGGTACTGGGCAGTCTGGGCGATCTGTTCGGGCTGGGGGCGGTCACGCTCGGCGCGGGGGCCGTGCTGTTCACGCTGTTCGGCGTCATCGGCGTCATCAACGCCTTCAACATGATTGACGGGCTCGATGGCTTGGCGGGCGGTACTGGCCTGGTCGTCACCGGCTGGCTGCTCGTGCTGTGCCTGACCGCTCCCGGGACTCACCCGGGCGATATCGGCGCCCTGCTGGTGCTGGCGATGGCTATCTCCGGCTTTTTGGCCTACAACCTGCGCCACCCATGGCGGGCCCACGCCAGCGTGTTCATGGGCGATGCCGGCAGCACGATGCTCGGTTTCGTTCTGAGTTGGTTTCTGATCCATCTCTCACAAGGGGATCGCGCCGTCATGGCACCGATCACCGCGGTATGGATTCTGGCCCTGCCGCTACTGGACACCTTGACGGTGATGGTGCGGCGTCTGCGCGCCGGGCACAGCCCCTTTGCCGCCGACCGCCGGCACCTGCACCATCTGCTGCTTGGCCGCGGCCTGCCGGATGGCCGGGCCACCGCCGTGCTGCTGGCACTCACCCTCATTACCGGCGCCTTGGGCGTGCTGGCCGACCGCCTGGCGGTCCCTCAATATCTGTCGTTCTACGCCTTCGCCGGTCTGTTCCTAGTCTATTTCAGACTCACGTCCGGGTTGCTACGGCGGCGGACCGATCCGGGCGGCGCCCCGGTTCTTCACCGGCCGGACGAGGATGACGCTAACTGAGACAATCACCGGCCTGGGGGCCGACTGTTCCCGACCGTGCCTCGCGAGCGCGTCGGGCGGCGACGGGTTCAGCGCCTGAGCATCCTCACCACCAGCGGTAGTTCGTTCACCGGCAGCCGTCCGGTGACGGTCACGCCAGCGACGAATCGGTCCAGCTCGCACACCTGACAGCGCAGCCCCAGATCCATCACCCAGCGACCGTCCACCAACAGGGCGGCATGGGTGACCCGCAGCGGTGGACCGGCGATCAGCAAATATTCCAGTCGGTTCGGCGAGTAGCCATACTGACCGATCAGTCGATGGGCCTTGGCCACCGCGTAGGCCTTGCAGTCCCAATACTCGAGTTGCGGTAGGTCGGCGGGATCGGGCCAATCATCCTGGCAGTAGTCGCGCGGGCAGGGCAGACCCTGACGGTTGACAGCGGCGTTGACCTCGAGCAGGGTCGCATCGGGTACTGGCAGGCGCGTGTCGCAACCGCCGGACAGCAGCACGACGAGGATCGCTAAGGCACGGGCTGGGGCTATCTTCATCGGCAAACAGTACCCCATTTCGGCGCCGATGCGTTGGCCAGTGTCACTGACCGCCCCGGCACCCTGTCGTTAAGCGTCGCTTTCTTGGCGTCTGCCTGTCCCCATGTCTGGTTGCGAGCATTTCTTTCCTTCAAGGTATCCCCCCATGACGATCCCTATCGCCGACGTCGCCAAACCAGAGCGCTTCCGGCGGGCGCTCGCCCTGGCGGCGTTCGCCGTCGCCCTCCTCGCCGTGGCCGCGATCGGCACTGGCCTGTGGCGCCTGACCGCGGCCACGGCGGGCCTCACCGTCGAGACCCAACGGGTCGGCGACATCCCGGTTACCGTCTACCGCCCGGCCGGCGGGACGCCGGCACCCGTGGTGGTCATCGCCCACGGCTTCGCCGCCTCGCAGCAGTTGATGCAGCCCTATGCGGTCACCCTGGCCCGCAACGGGTATATGGCCGTTACCTTCGACTTTCCCGGGCACGGTCGCAACCCACGCCCCTTCGTCGCCCGCCTGGAAGACGAGGCGCGACGCGTGGGGGTCTTGCTGGGGGCATTAGAGCAGGTGGCCGGGTTCGCCGCTGGACTGCCCGGGGGCGACGGCCGATTGGCCTTGCTCGGGCACTCCATGGCCGGGGACATCCTATTGCGCTATGCCACCGCGCATCGCGACCAGGTCGTGGCCTCGGTACTCCTATCGCCCTACATGGGCCCGGATGCCCCGCGGACCCAACCGCGTAACCTGCTGTTCGTGTTCGGGGAGCTGGAGCCCGCGATGCTCCACGAGGCCGGCCGTGACGCCATCACCGCCGCCACCGGCGACGCGGTCGAGCCCGGCGTGACCTATGGCGACCTGGCCACCGGCAGCGCCCGGGAGCTGGTGCTGGTCCCCGGGGTGGAGCACATCGGGGTGCTGTACGGACGCGGCGGCATCGGTGCCGCCCTGGATTGGCTAAACCGGGCCCTCGGACACGCGGGAGACGGCTTCATCGACGCCCGCGGGCAATCGCTCGGCCTGCTCTTCCTCGGTATCGTCGCCCTGACCTGGCCGCTGTCGCGTCTGCTGCCGCGGGCGGCGACTCGACCGCTGGGGGCGGGGCTCACCTGGCGGCAACTGCTGCCGGTGGCGATCTTCCCGGCCCTGCTCACCCCGCTCACCTTGCGCTTCATGCCCAGCGACTATCTGCCGATCCTGCTCGGGGACTATCTGGCCCTGCACTTCGGGGTCTACGGTCTGCTGACCATGGCGGGACTCTGGGCCACGACCGGCCGCCTGGTTGGACGGACCCTGTGGTTGGGACTGGCGATCGCCATCCTGGCCAGCAGCACCTACCTTACCCTGACGCTCGAGCGGCCCCTGCTGGATAGTCAGGTTGCCGCCATGCTGAACCTGCCGATCGCCGCACCCCTGCTGAATCGCTACGTCACCGTCTTCTTACTTGGGGTCTACGCCCTGCTGGCCATCGCAGCGCTACGCTTACCGCCATGGCGTCAGCGCGTCGTCGCCGCCGCACCGCCGCCGTCGGCGGGGCTGGTCCTGTGGCCGGGCCTGCTGATCGGCACACTGGTCAGCGGCACCTACCTGACCCTGGCGATCGCGCTCCCCATCGACCGCTATGTCACCTCCTTCCTGCCCGCGGCCGGCCGCCTGTGGTTGATTCTGGCGATTGTCCCGGGCACCTGGGCCTACTTTGCCGCCGATGGCTGGCTCACCCACGGACCAGGTACACCGCGGGCCGCGCCGGTGCTCACCAAGGCGTTATTCCTGTTCTCACTGCTGGCGGCGGTGGCCCTGAATCTCAGCCAACTGTTCTTCCTCATCATCATCGTGCCGGCGATCCTGGTCTTTTTCCTGCTCTACGGACTCATCGGCGGCTGGATCTACCGGCGCACCCGCCACCCGCTGGTGGGCGCACTGGCCATCGGACTGGCCTTTGCCTGGGCCATTGCAGTGACCTTTCCGGTGGTCGACTGAGCCTTCCCGTGCAAGTCGCGCCGGGAGCGCGGTCCACGTCTCCCTTCCTCTTCGTGGGGGAGAACGGAGAGGGGGACGGGCCAGGGCCGTTAGTCCTCGCGACGAAAGTGCCCCTCGATCACGCGCGGGCCGCGCCCGGGATCGGCATCGAAGGTGCGTACCGGGATCACCCCCAGGGTGCGCCGGATGACCAACCGGCGCAGCGGCGGGATCAGGAGCAGAAAGCCGACGATATCGGTGAGGAAACCAGGCAGCAGCAGGAACAATCCGGCGACCAGCAGCAGGGCGCCGTCCACCAGCTCCAGGGCCGGGACCTCATCGCGGGCGAGCGATTCGCGCACCCGCATGAGTACACTGAACCCCTGACGGCGGACCAGCCAGGTGCCAAGCAGCGCGCACAACAGGGTGAGCGCGATGGCCGGCACGGCGCCGATGATGGCCCCCACCTCGATCAGAAAATAGATCTCGATGATTGGTAAGCCGATAAAAAACAAAATCAAAATTGGCACGGTAGCGGCCTCTGGGTAGGTAGGCGCGGCGCCTTGGCCGCGCGACGATGGCCGGTATCCGGTTCCAAATGGAAGCCAAAGACCGGCCGTCCCCGTATCATCCCACAGTCCGTCGGCCGAGCGCCGCCATCCCGAACCCCGCATGAGGAGACCTATGACCCCGGAAACCGATTGTCGGCTGGTGTTCTGCACCTGTCCGGACCAGGAGACTGCCGCGCGCATTGCCGAGCGCTTGGTGGGCGAGCGGCTGGCCGCCTGCGTGAATCTGCTGCCGGGCATCGCCTCCATCTATCGCTGGGAGGGCGAGGTCCAACGCGAGACCGAGGTGTTGCTGCTGATCAAGACCGTCGCGGGACGCCTCCCGGCCCTGACCGAGACCCTGCGCGGGCTGCATCCCTACCAGGTACCGGAGATCATCGCGCTGCCGATCGCCGCCGGGCTCCCCGACTACCTGAACTGGGTGACCTCATGCACGCACGCCTGAGGGCCAGGGCCGTGGGCCTGCTGCGCCTGGTCCTGCTCCTGCCGATCGTCGTCGGCGCCGCCCCGCGCCTCGCCGCCGCCGACTTTCTGCAGCCGGAGCAGGCCTTCCAGGTGTCCGCGCAACCGGACGGGGCGGACGCCGTGCGGGTGCGGTGGGTCATCGCCAAGGGCTATTACCTCTACCAAGCCAAGCTGCGTTTCACCACCGACACCCCGCAGATGACGCTGGGCAGTCCCGACCTGCCGGCCGCGCAGACCAAGCAGGATGCCTATTTCGGGGAGGTGAAGATCCATCGCGATCAGGTGGAGGTCCGCCTCCCGGTCACGCGCCGGCCGGGGGCCGGGGACACCCTGGCCCTGGAGACCAGCGCCCAGGGCTGTGCCGATGCCGGACTGTGCTATCCCCCGCAACGCCAGCGGCTGCTGGTCAGCCTGCCCCGGGCCGTCGAGCCCGCCGCGCCGCCCGCAGACAGGCACCCTCAACGCATCGGCCAGGCCCTTGCGCCGCCGCCGGGGGCCGCGGCGGGATTGGCTGGCGCGGCCCCGAGCGTCGAGGAGGCCTTTGCCGTTGCCGCGGTCGTGGCCGCACCGGATCGGCTGGAACTGACTTGGACGATGGCCCCCGGGACCTACCTGAATCGCGATAAGGTCGCGCTTGCCCTGGACGGGGCGACCGGGGTCAAACTCGGGGCCTTCCAATTGCCCCCGGGTGCGGTCGAGAAGGACGGCGTGCGGCCCGACGGCAGCGTGGGCGAGGTGGCGGTCTACCGCGACCGCTTGGCTCTGAGTGTGCCCTTGGTGCGCACCGCCGCCGCGCCGACCACCGTCACCCTGGTCGCCAAGTATCAGGGCTGCGCCGAGCAGGGGATCTGCTATCCGCCCCAGACCCAGCGCATCAAGCTCGACCTGCCGGCGCTGCCGTCCAGCGGTGAGGACCAGGCGCCGGACGGCCCCCCGCCCGCCCCCGCCGAGACCCGGCCGATCGACCCGGCCACCGCCGCGGCGCCACCCGCGCAGTTGGATCGGATCGCCGCGGTCCTGGCCGGCGGCAGCCTGTTGGCCGTGGTGGCACTCTTCTTCGGCTTCGGGCTCCTGCTCGCCTTCACCCCCTGTGTCTTCCCGATGATCCCGATCCTGTCCGGCATCATCGCCGGCCATGGCGCCCAACTCACCACCCGCCGGGCCTTCCTGCTGTCGCTGGTGTATGTGCTCGCCATGGCCCTGACCTATACCGCGGCCGGGGTGCTGGCGGGGCTCTTCGGCGCGAACCTCCAGGCGGCCTTCCAAAACCCCTGGATTCTGACCGCCTTCGCCCTGGTCTTCGTCGCCCTGGCCTTGTCCATGTTCGGCTTCTATCACCTGCAACTGCCCTCCGGGTTACACTCCCGGCTGGCCGCACTGAGCCACCGGCAACAGGGCGGCACCCTGCTCGGGGTCGCCATCATGGGGGTGCTCTCCGCCCTGATCGTCGGCCCCTGCGTCGCCCCGCCACTGTTCGGCGCGCTGATCTATATCAGCCAGACCGGCGACGCGGTCCTGGGCGGGGTGGCGCTGTTCGCCTTGAGCCTGGGGATGGGTGCGCCGCTCATCGTGATCGGCACCTCCGCCGGCAAGCTCCTGCCCCGCGCCGGGGCCTGGATGGGGGCGGTCAACGCGGTCTTCGGGGTGGCGCTGCTGGGCGTGGCGATCGCGCTCCTGGAGCGTATCCTGCCGGCGGCACTGTCCATGCTCCTGTGGGGATTGCTGCTCATCGGCTCCGCGGTCTATCTGGGGGCGCTCACCCATCTGCCACCCGGGGCCGGCGGCTGGAGCAAGCTCTGGAAAGGGCTCGGGATCGGCCTGCTCATCTACGGTGCGCTCATGCTGGTCGGGGCCGCCGCGGGCGGTAAGGACACCCTCCAGCCCTTGCGCGGTCTGCTGGGGACGGGCGGTGCGGCCGCCGCGGGCGCACCGATCGCCTTCAAGCGGATCAAGACCGTGGCCGATCTGGATCGGGAGCTGGCCGGCGCCCGCGCGGCCGGGCGCCCGGTTATGCTCGATTTCTATGCCGATTGGTGCGTGTCCTGCAAAGAGCTGGAGCGCGACACCTTCAGCGACCCCGCGGCGATCGGCGCCCTCGCCCGCTTCGTCCTGCTCCAGGCCGACGTGACCGCCAACGATGCCGCCGATCGGGCCCTGATGCAGGGGCGCTTCAAGCTCCCCGGGCCGCCGGCCATGCTGTTCTTCGATGCCACGGGGGCGGAGGCGGCGGGGCGACGGCTGGTCGGTTTCACGCCCGCCCCGCAGTTCGTCGCGCACCTGCGGCGGGTCGCTCCCTGAGCCGCGCGGCGGGTGGGGCCGGGCCACGCCGGGACCAAGCGCCACGCTGGACAAGATCGCGCAAAATCGGCACAATTCGCGCCGCTTTGCCGCCCCTGCACGGACTACCCGCGCCCTGGCGGCGCCCCGGCGGCCGCCGCTCCCGCGCCGACCACCCCGAACCCCCGAATCTGCAAGGTCACAGCGCCGACATGGCAAGCATCCTGGTCCTCAACGGGCCCAATCTCAACCTACTCGGAACCCGGGAGCCGGGCCATTACGGCCAGGTCACCCTCGCGCAAATCGAGGAGCGGCTGCGCGCGGCGGCGCAACGCGAGGGTCATGACCTGGCCTTCGTCCAGAGCAACGCCGAGCACCAATTGATCGAGCGCGTCCATGCCGCCCCGGCGGACGGTGTCTGCTTCATTATCTTTAACCCGGCCGCCTTTACCCATACCAGCGTTGCGCTACGCGATGCACTGCTTGCCGTCGCCATCCCCTTCATCGAGGTACACCTCTCGAACGTGCAGGCGCGCGAGCCCTTTCGTCGCCACTCCTACTTCTCCGATATTGCGGTGGGGGTGATCAGCGGGCTGGGTGCGCAAGGGTATGAACTGGCGCTTCGCGCCGCCTTCAGCCGGCTGGTGCCGGCCAATCCCACCGAGAACCACTGAACATGGATATCCGCAAGGTCAAGAAACTGATCGAACTCCTGGAGCAATCCAACGTGGCGGAGATCGAGATCCACGAGGGTGAGGAGTCGGTGCGCATCAGCCGACACGGCGGTGCGACATCGCTGTTTATGCCCCAGGCAATGGCGATGCCGGCGGCCGCCGCGGCACCGGCTGCGGTCGCGTCCACCCCGGTCAAGCCCGGGGATGAGGTGCTCGATGGACTGGCGGGC
Source organism: uncultured Thiodictyon sp. (assembly GCF_903946935.1). Classification (GTDB taxonomy): domain Bacteria; phylum Pseudomonadota; class Gammaproteobacteria; order Chromatiales; family Chromatiaceae; genus Thiodictyon. The sequence goes on along the minus strand of NZ_CAJAXH010000026.1, from coordinate 20,525 downwards.
GAGGTCGTGCGCTCACCCATGGTCGGCACCTTCTACCGCGCCCCCGCCCCGGGCTCCGGGCCCTTCGTCGAGGAGGGTCAGAAGGTCAAACACGGGGATACGCTCTGCATCATCGAGGCGATGAAGATCCTCAACCAGATCGAGTGTGAGAAGGCCGGCACAGTGCGCCGCATCCTGGTGGAAAACGGCCAGCCGGTCGAATACAACCAGCCCCTGTTCATTATCGAGTGACCCGCCCGCGCGGCGCCCGCCGCACGATCCCGCATGCCACACCGCACCCGTCGGCCACCGTTTACAGGCAACCCCAGCATGCCAGCCATGATCGAGAAGATCCTCATCGCCAACCGGGGCGAGATCGCTCTGCGCGTCCTGCGCGCCTGCCGTGAACTCGGCATCCGCACCGTCGCCGTCCATTCGGAGGCGGATCGGGACTTAAAGCACGTCCTGCTGGCGGACGAATCGGTCTGTATCGGGCCGGCCGCCTCGCGCGACAGCTATCTGAATATTCCAGCCATCATCAGCTCGGCCGAGGTCACGGATACGGTGGCCATTCATCCGGGCTACGGCTTCCTGTCCGAGAACGCCGACTTCGCCGAACGGGTAGAGCGCTCCGGCTTCATCTTTATCGGCCCGCGCCCGGAGACCATCCGTCTCATGGGCGACAAGGTCTCCGCCATCGCGGCCATGAAGGCGGCCGGGGTGCCCTGCGTGCCCGGCTCCGATGGTCCGCTGGACGACAACGACAAGAAACACACCCTGGATCTCGCCCGCGCGATCGGTTATCCGATTATGATCAAGGCCTCCGGCGGCGGCGGCGGCCGCGGCATGCGGGTGGTGAATTCGGAGGCGACCCTGCTCAACGCCATCTCGCTCACCCGGGCCGAGGCGGCGGCCGCCTTCAACAATGACATGGTGTACATGGAAAAGTACCTGGAAAACCCGCGCCATATCGAGTTCCAGATGCTCGCCGACCAGCACGGCAATGCCATCTATTTGGGCGAACGCGACTGTTCCATGCAGCGCCGTCATCAAAAGGTGGTGGAAGAGGCCCCGGCGCCCGGCATCACGCCGGCGCAACGCCATGAGATCGGGGAGCGCTGTGCCCAGGCCTGCCGGGATATCGGCTACCGCGGCGCCGGCACCTTCGAGTTCCTCTATGAGGACGGGCATTTCTATTTCATCGAGATGAATACCCGCGTCCAGGTGGAGCACCCGGTCACCGAGATGATCACCGGGGTGGATATCGTGAAAGAACAGATCATGGTCGCGGCCGGCGAGCCCCTGCGCTACCGCCAAGAGGACATCGTGTTACGCGGTCATGCCGTGGAGTGTCGCATCAATGCCGAGCACTCCGAGACCTTCCGCCCCAGCCCCGGCAAGATCACCGAATTCCATGCCCCCGGGGGGCCCGGCATCCGCATCGATACCCATATCTATTCCGGCTACACGGTCCCGTCGCATTACGACTCCATGATCGGCAAGCTGATCACCCATGGGGAGGATCGGGCAGTCGCCATTGCCCGCATGAGCAACGCGTTGCGCGAGACGGTGATTGAAGGCATCGACACCAACATCAAGCTGCAACGCAGCATCATGCGCGACGCCGCCTTCGAGGCGGGCGGGGCCAATATCCACTACCTGGAGAAGAAACTGGGGATGTGACGGTATCCTTATGACCCTTTTCTCCGAGCACCCGCCTATGTCTTGGCTGCAACTCACTCTGACCGTCCCGCGGGACCAGGCCCCGCTGCTGGAGGCCGCCCTCGAGAACGCCGGGGCCCTGGCAGTGACCCTGGACGATGCCGGCGACGACCCGCAACTCGAGCCCCCGCCGGGGGCCATGCCGCTGTGGCAGGCCGTGCAGTTGCATGCACTATTCGCGGACGATGCGGCGGGCGCGGCCCAAGTCGATGCCCTCACCTTGGCCTTCGGCCCACTGAGCCTGACCCCGCCGCGCAGCGAGCACATCGCCGATCGCGCCTGGGAGCGCGTCTGGCTCGACGACTTCCGACCGACCCGCTTCGGCCGCCGACTCTGGGTCTGCCCGCAGGGTCAGCCGGCGGGAGACCCGGACGGCATCGTCGTGGACCTGGACCCGGGTCTCGCCTTCGGCACCGGGCATCACCCGACCACCGCCCTGTGCCTGGAATGGCTGGACGCCGCCGAACTGTCGGGTCTTACCCTGCTCGACTACGGTTGCGGCTCCGGCATCCTCGCCATCGCCGCCTTGAAGCTCGGCGCCGCCGCGGCGATCGCGGTCGACCACGATCCCCAGGCGATCGAGGCCACCGTCGCCAACGCCACCGCCAATGGAGTTGAAGCGCGCTTGACCGTCTGTTTGCCCGATGAGCTGCCGGCCGTCGCCGGGCGACTGCCAGTGGCCTGTGTCGTCGCCAACATCCTGGCCGGGCCGCTGGTCGAGCTGGCGCCGCGGCTGCTCGCGGCTCTGGCCCCCGGGGGCCGCTTGGTCCTCTCCGGGGTGCTGGCCGAGCAGGTGCAGGGGGTGAGCGCTGCCTATGCGGGGCAGGTCGAACTGGCACCGGTGCGGTTGCGCGAGGGCTGGGCGCTCATCGCGGGAACGCGGCGCGCGGGGTGCTGACGATGCCGCTGACGACACGCTGCACCCGCTGCGGGCGCCAATTCCCCGTCTATGCCCAGCAACTCAAGGCGCGCCGGGGACAGGTCGACTGCCCGCACTGCAATGAGCGCATCGATGCGGTGGCCGGGCTGGTCGATGAGGCGGGCATGGCCGGCGAATCGCGGCTGAACCGCGGCCGCGCCGCGGCCGACCCTGGCCCCACCACGCCCCCGCGTCGTCGCGCGGAGCTCCGGGAGACCCGCCCCGGTCTGACGGCCGCGCTGGTGCCGGCCGCCGTCCCGACGAGCAACTCGCGCGGCATCCGGTCGCGGACCTCGGCGTCCCCACCCGCCCCCGCGCGCCGACCGGCCCGCGGCCGCCTGCCTTGGGGGCGCCTGGCCTTGCTCCTGGCCCTGGTCGTGTCATTGGGCGTCCAACTGGTCTGGTGGCAACGCCCCGCGCTGCTGCGCAATCCCACGGGGTTCCAATTCCTGACCACCTGGTGCAGCTATCTGGGGTGCCGCGTGACGCCGCCCCGACTGCCGGAGGCCCTTGCCGTGCGCGAGCCCTCGCTGATCCCGGATCCGACGACCGGTGTACCGATGCTGCGCCTGCTCATCGAGAACAGCGCGGGGCTGCCGCAGCCTGCCCCACTGATCGAATTGGAGTTGTACAACCAGCAGGGCGACCTCACCGCGGCGCGCCGGTTCTCACCGGAGGAATACGCCGCCGCGGGGGCGCCGAGTGCCGCGAGTGCCGACCCCATCGCCCCGCACGAGGTCCGCGTGGTCGCCCTGGCCCTGGCACCGCCCCCCGCGGAGGCCGCGGGGTTCAAGGTGCGGCTGCAATGACGTCGGCGCCCCCGGCGGGCGCGCTGCGGCCCTTCACCATCGGCCCTTACCGGTTCCCCACCAATCTAATTCTGGCGCCGATGGCGGGGATCAGCGACCGCCCTTACCGGGCGCTGTGCCGGCGCTTCGGCGCGGCGCTTGCGGTCTCGGAGATGGTGTCCTGCGATACCACCCTGTGGGGCTCGGCAAAGTCCCTGCGCCGCCTGGACTTTGCCGGTGAGGCGGGACCCGTCTCGGTGCAGATCGTCGGGACCGATCCGCTGGCCATGGCCGAGGCGGCGCGGATCAATTTAGGCGCCGGCGCCCAGCTCATCGACATCAACATGGGCTGCCCGGCCAAGAAGGTCTGCCGGGTGGCGGCGGGCTCCGCCCTGCTGCGCGACGAGTTGCTGGTGGGGCGCATCCTCGCCGCGGTGGTGCAGGCCGCCGCCCCGGCCCCGGTGACGCTGAAGATCCGCACCGGTTGGTCGCCCGGGGAACGCAATGCACTCACCATCGCCCGCATCGCCCGCGAGTCGGGAGTGGCCGCGCTGGCGGTCCACGGCCGCACCCGCGGCTGCGGCTACGACATCCCGGCCGAACACGAGACGCTACGCGCGATGCGGCTGCACGTGGACATTCCGTTAATCGCCAACGGCGATATCGATTCCCCCCAGGCGGCCCGGCGGGTGCTGGACTCCACCGGTTGCGATGCTATTATGATCGGGCGCGCGGCCCAGGGACGCCCCTGGATCTTCCGCGACATCGCCACCTATCTGGCCACCGGCGTCGCCGCTGCCGAGCCCCCGCGAGACTGGATCAGGGACCTCCTGCTGGAGCACCTGGACGGGCTCTATGGCTTTTACGGGGCCCGTGCCGGGGTGCGGATCGCGCGTAAACACATCGCCTGGTACTGTCGCGGGCGCGCGGGGGCCGCGGCCTTCAGGGTCACGGTCAATCGCACGGACAGCACGCTGGACCAGCAACGGCAGGTCACGGCCTTTTTCAACGAACACCCCGCACTGGAGGAGCACGCGGCATGACGACAGCGTTTCAGGACGACGACACGGCGTCCGTACCTCCGGGGACTGCGGCCGGCCACGCCCCCGATTTGCAGGTGGTCCAGGCCGAGCGCGCCGAGCCCTTGAGCAAGTGCGTGGAGGATGCCGTGGCGACCTATCTGCACAACATGGACGGGCACGCCATCACCGACCTGTACCGACTGGTCATTGAGGAGGTCGAACGCCCCCTGTTCGAGACCGTCCTGCGTTCCGCCGAGGGCAATCTCACCCTGGCCGCCCGCATCCTGGGGCTCACCCGCAGCACCTTGCGCAAACGTCTGGCGCACTTTGGCATCACCCGTAGTTAAATCGCCCGCTGGGCGATTTAACTTGGTTATTCATATTTTTGTGGCCTGGGGCCAACCGGAAGTCAAGCTATGCAACCGATACGACGCGCGCTCATCAGTGTTTCGGATAAGACCGGGGTGGTTGAATTGGCCCGGGGACTGGCCGGCCGGGGGGTGGAGATCCTCTCCACCGGCGGCACCGCCAGTCTACTGGCCGAGCAGGGGATTGCGGTCACTGAGGTGTCCGACTACACCGGCTTTCCGGAGATGATGGGCGGACGGGTCAAGACGCTGCACCCGCGCATCCATGGGGGCATCCTGGGGCGGCGCGGGACCGATGAGGCGGTGATGGACACGCACGCCATCAAGCCGATCGACCTGGTGGTGGTGAACCTCTATCCCTTCGAGCAGACCGTCGCCAAGCCCGGCTGCGATCTCCCCACCGCAATTGAGAACATCGACATCGGCGGCCCCACCCTGCTGCGCGCCGCGGCCAAGAATCATGCCGGGGTGACGGTGTTGGTGGATGCCGCCGATTACACCCGGGTGCTCGATGAATTGGCCAGCACCGACGGTGTCAGCCCAGCCACCCGTTTCCACCTGGCGGTCAAGGCCTTCGAGCATACGGCGGCCTATGACGGGGCCATCGCCAATTATCTGGGCGCGGTGATCGAGCACCCGAAGCAACGGGCGACCGGCTTCCCACGCACCTTCAATCTCCAGTTCCACAAGCGCCAAGGCATGCGCTATGGTGAGAACCCCCATCAGCAGGGCGTTTTCTATACTGAACTCAATCCCCGCGAGGCCGGCGTGGCCACCGCCCGCCAGCTCCAGGGCAAGGAGTTGAGCTATAACAATATTGCCGACACGGATGCCGCCATCGAGTGCGTCAAGCAATTCGACGAGGGGCCGACCTGTGTCATCGTCAAGCATGCCAATCCCTGTGGTGTGGCGGTGGGCGAGAACCTGCTCGAGGCCTATGAGCGGGCCTTCAGCACCGACCCCGAGTCCGCCTTCGGCGGCATCATTGCCTTTAATCGGGAGCTGGATGGCGAGACCGCGCGCATCATCTGTGAGCGCCAGTTTGTTGAGGTGATCGTCGCCCCGCGGGTCTCGGCGGCGGCCTCCGCGGCCGTGGCCGCCAAGAAAAACGTGCGCCTGCTCGAGTGTGGCGAATGGGGTAGCGAGGCGCTGGCGCGGCTCGATTTCAAGCGGGTCAATGGCGGGCTCCTGGTCCAGGACGCGGATCTGCGCCTGATCGATTCATTGCGCACCGTCACCAAGCGCGAACCGACCCCCGAAGAGCTGGCGGACCTGTTGTTCAGTTGGCGGGTGGCCAAGTCGGTCAAGTCCAACGCCATCGTCTACGGGCGCAACGGCATGACCATCGGCGTGGGCGCCGGCCAGATGAGCCGGGTGAACTCGGCGCGGATCGCCGCCATCAAGGCCGAATTGGCGGGGCTCGAGGTGAAGGGCTCGGTCATGGCCTCGGACGCCTTCTTCCCCTTCCGCGACGGGATCGACTCGGCCGCGGCGGCGGGCATCACCGCGGTCATCGAGCCGGGCGGCTCAATGCGCGATGAAGAGGTGATCGCCGCCGCCGACGAGCACGGCATGGCCATGGTCTTCACCGGCATGCGGCACTTCCGTCACTAAAAAGGGATTTCGTCCGCAAATGAACGCAAATGAACGCAAATCAAATGACGCTTTGGATTGGGCGCGCCGACCGATGCGTATTTCCGGTCATCGCAAAATGGGCGCGTGCTCGAGCGCCACGCAATTAACCGAGCGCCGGCCGGCTTCAATTCACTCTTCATCTTCATTTGCGTTTATTTGCGTTCATTTGCGGACAAACCTCTTTCTTGCTTCTCGAGTCCGCGCATGAGCATTCATCCCACCGCGATCATCGAAGACGGCGCCCAGGTCCATGAGACGGCGAGCGTCGGTCCCTATTCCATCATCGAGGCGGGTGCCGTCATCGGAGAAGGGTGCCGTATCGAAAGCTCGGTGCGTATCTTCGCGCCGACCCGCATGGGCGCCTTCAACCGCGTCTGCCACGGCGCCACCCTGGGTTCCGACGCCCAGGACCTGGGCTTCGATCCGGCGCGAGCCAGCCCGCTGACCATCGGCGACCACAATCATTTCAAGGAAGGGGTGAATATCAGTTGCGGGACCAAGACCGCCGAGGGCACCCGCATCGGCAGCCACAACTACTGGATGGCGTATTCCCATGCCGGTCACGACTGCGTGGTCGGCGATGACAATATCTTCGCCAATACCGCCACCCTGGCGGGTCATGTCGAGGTGGACCACCACTGCTTCCTCTCCGGACAGGTGGCGGTCCACCAATTCTGCCGTATTGGGTCCTATGCCATGGTGGCGGGGGTCACTGGTGTGCCCCAGGACGTGCCGCCATTCGTCACGGTAGACGGCCACCGGGCGCGGATCGTCGGCCTCAACGTCGTGGGCCTGCGCCGCGCCGGCTTCACCCAAGAACAACGCAGCCGCATCAAGGCCGTCTACCGGCTGGCCCTGCGCTCGGGGCTGCGGCTGGCCGAGGCCCTGGTCAAGGCCGAGACCGAGTATCCGGGGCCGGAGACCGCCGAGATCGTCCAATTCATCCAATCGAGTCGGCGGGGCATCTGCTCTTTCGCCTGAGTCAAAGGCCAACCTCTCGTGACACCGCGGCGGCGGTGTCACGCCGGTGTTGGGCGCTGTGTACCCCGCGGCCGGCGGCCGGCGTGACGATCAAGGCCAACGGTAGCCAGCATCTGACCAAGGCTTGCCTATTTTCCGCCCCCGCCCGAGCCTCGCTATCCGCAGGAATCCCTATGAATATCCTCATCATCGGCGGCGGTGGCCGCGAACACGCGCTCGCCTGGAAGGCCGCGCAATCGCCCCTGGCCGACCTGGTCTATGTCGCCCCCGGCAACGGCGGCACCGCTGTCGAACCGGGGCTACAAAACGTCCCGATCGCGGCCGACGACATCCCCGCCCTGGTGCGCTTCGCCACTGAGCACGCCGTCGGACTCACCATCGTCGGCCCCGAGGTGCCACTGGTCGCCGGGTTGGTGGACGCCTTCGGCGCCGCCGGGCTGCCCTGTTTCGGCCCCCGCCAGGCCGCCGCTCAACTCGAGGGCTCCAAGGCCTTCAGCAAGGCCTTCCTCGCGCGCCACGGCATCCCCACCGCGGCCTATGGCGTCTTTACCGAGGTGGCGCCGGCACTGGCCTATCTCGAGCAGGTCGGCGCGCCTATCGTCATCAAGGCGGACGGACTGGCCGCCGGCAAGGGCGTGATCCTGGCCCAGGACCTGCCGACCGCCCAAGCGGCGGTGCGCGACATGCTCGGCGCCGGGCGTTTCGGTAGCGCTGGGGCGCGCGTCGTCATCGAGGAGTTCCTCACCGGCGAGGAGGCGAGCTTCATCGTCATGGTCGACGGCGCCCATTGCCTGCCGATGGCCAGCTCCCAGGACCACAAGGCGCGCGACGACGGCGACCGCGGCCCCAACACCGGCGGCATGGGCGCCTACTCAGCGGCCCCGGTGGTCACGCCCGCAATCCACGCCCGGGTGATGCGCGAGGTGATCGAGCCGACCATCGCCGGGCTGGCCGCCGAGTGCCTGCCCTATGTGGGATTCCTCTATGCGGGGCTCATGATCGCCCCGGACGGCACCCCCAAGGTGCTGGAATATAACTGCCGCTTCGGCGACCCCGAGACCCAGCCCATCATGATGCGCCTGCGCTCCGACCTGGTGGCCCTGTGTCTGGCGGCCCTGGATGGGCGATTGGATGAGGTGACGGCCGACTGGGACCCGCGGGTCGCGCTCGGGGTGGTCATGGCCGCCGGCGGTTACCCGGACACCTATGCCCAAGGGCTGCCGATCAGCGGTCTGGCGGCGGGCGATACGGCCGAGGTGAAGGTCTTCCACGCCGGCACGCGCCGCGATGGGGATCAGACGCTGACCGCCGGGGGGCGGGTACTCTGCGTCACCGCATTGGGCGACACCGCACAGGTCGCGCAGGGCCTTGCCTATGATCGGGTGCATGGCATCGCCTGGCCGGATGCCTATTACCGCACCGACATCGGCTACCGTGCCATTGCCCGCGAGGCCGCCAGCGGCCTTTAGCCCGCCAAGTGTCGATGCGAGTTCTGTCGCGCCATCCGATTCCCGGCCGCCGCGCCCCCGTTCTCGTGCCACCGCTCAAGCGGTGGCACGCCTGTGTCAGGCGCTCCGCGCCGTGAAGCGCCGGTGGCCGCAATGATGATCGAGGCCCACCGCGGCATAGGTCGCCGTGAAGGGACAGAGCGCTGCCGCCAGTAAGACGGCCAGCGCGGCCCCCTCGCCCACCAGCGTCAGTGCGATTGCGGCCATCAGCAGGCAGGAGCCCAGATCGGCGATGACCTGAATGAGTAAGACGGGCAGATATTGGCCGTCCCCAAAGACTGCAAAGACCGCGGTGAGAAAGGCCGGGTAGCCCGGCAGCCGGACATCGCTTGGAATCACGGTGCCATTGACCAGGCTGCCATAGGTGCCGTACTGGAGCCAGTTGCGGCCCAGCTCGGCATAGTACAGGGTGTCGTCATCGAAGCTGACGGGAAACCAGATGACCAGGCCCAGCCGCAGCAGGAGCCCGGCCGCGCCGGCCACGAGGAAGAACCGCGGGCGGCGGCGGATCAAGTCGATCATGGCGCCACCTCGGCACATGACAGCAGGGGTAAAGGACGGCCGAGAACTTGCATAGCGACCCAGCGGGCGACCTCCGGCAACGCCGCGTGGTGTCGAAGCCCGCAGGATAGCAAATCCCTTGTCGGCGGGTCGCCGCGCGCCTATTCTGCCCAGGCAGCGCGGGTCTTGGGCGGGCTGGGGGCGCGTCCGAACCCGTGGTGAGCGAATCGTCACACGCTAAGAACGAGGAGGACCACATGACCGACATCGACTTTTTTAAGCGCCTGCCCCGCGCCCTGCCGGGGCTGGCGCTGATCGTGCTGACCATGGTCGTCATCCGCAACTGGGTCGAACCCTGGATGACGGACGCGGTGGTCTTGGGCCAGAAGGGCTGGCTGATCAAGGTAACCCACCTCAATTACATCCTGCTCGGCATCATCGCCGGCCTGCTCTACCGCAATCTGCTCTTTCGCGGGCGCATCCCAGCGCTGTTGGAGGACGGGTTCAAGCTCTCCCGGCTACTGATCAAGACCGGGATCATCCTGCTGGGGTCGCTCTACACGGTGCAGGCCATCGTCCAGCTCGGGGCCATGGCGGTCCTGCTGATCGGCGGCTTCGTGATCCTGAGCCTGGTCCTGGTCCTGTGGCTCGGCCGGGTCTTCGGGCTCGACCGCTCCATGACCGCCGTCCTGGCCAACGCGCTCAGTATCTGCGGGGTGAGTGCCGCGGTGGCCACCGCACCGGCGGTGGAGGCCAAGGCCTCCCATGTCGCCTATGCCATCGCCACCATCCTGGGCTTCGGCATCCTCACCATGTTCATCAGCCCCTTCATCGGCCATGCACTGGGGCTCACCGATCTGCAATACGGGGCCTGGGTCGGGACCGGAATACTGAATTCCGGACAGGTGCTGGCCGCCGCCCTGGCCTTCAATCCGCAGGTCACGCCCGGGAGCGCGGTCTCGGTGGCCGAGATCTGGAACATCATGCGGGTCATCTCCATCCCCTTTGCGGTCTTCGCGGTTACCCTCTGGTATTGGTCGGGCAAGACCGAGGAGAGCGGCGAGCGCAAGGGCCTGGGCACCCTGTTGGTCGAGAAGTTCCCGGTCTTCGTCATCGGCTTCCTGGTCATGGTCCTGCTGACCAGCCTGGGGGCCTTCGGCGATGTCGGCATCAAGGGCGGGCCGGCGGCCTCGGACACCATCAAGATGCTGCGGCTGTGGATGACCTGGATCTTCGGCTTCGGGTTGGTCGGGCTGGGGGCCTATATCGATTTCAAAGAGCTGGCCCAGGCGGGGGGTGCGCCGCTCAAGGTCGGGCTGCTGGTCGGCGTGACCAAATATGTGCTGGCGCTGGCGGTGGTGCTGCTGATCCGCGACTATCTGGTCGCCATCTGAACGCTTCGCAGGAGAGACTCATGGCCAATGAACATACCGGTAGCGAGACCATCGGGGCGGCGGGCGACCGCGGCACCATGACCCTGTTCCGCAGCGACCGCGCCGAGGACCTGGGTGCCATCGCGCTCGCGGTCCTGGTGGTCGTCGTGGTGGTGGTGTTGACCGTCTTCATGAAACCCCCTGCCGCGGCGACACCGGCGCCGGCCGCCCCCGCGGCGCTGCCCGGCGCCGCACCTGGCCGCTGAGGCCGTCGGGGCCATGCACTTCGGCCACATCCTGGTCGCGCTCGACGGCTCGCCGGCCTGCGCCGCGGCCCTGGGGCACGCGTGCTGGCTGGCCCGTCAGGGTGACTCCACCCTGACGGGCCTCTTTGTCATCGACACCGGCTGGGCGGACTTCATCGGCAACGACTGGCAATCCTCCAGCAACGCGCGCCAGGGGTTTCTGGACCACATCGGGCGCGAGCAGGACGCGCAGGCGCAGGCGGCGCGCAGCCAGTTCGCCGAGGCCGCCGCGGGGCTCGGCGACGCCCGCTTCGAGCTGGCCGCAGGCGATCCGGTCCGGGTCCTGCTCGCTCGCCTCAACGACCCGGGCACCGACCTCTGCATCTTCGCCCGACGCACCTTTCAGGTCAGCGGCCGACCCAGCCTCAAGTCGGCCGCCCGCGCCCTGGCGCGGCACGCGACCCGGCCGCTCCTGCTGCTGCCGTAACCCCAAAAAGAGCATTTCGTTCGCAAATGAACGCAAATTAACGCAAATAATCAAGGGCTTGAGTCAGGTCGCCAGGTCACCCCGGGGGTGGTGACGGGGCTGAGGTAAGTAATTTGATTTTATTTGCGTTTTTTGCGTTCATTTGCGGACAATCGCTCTCTCTAGGCGCAACGGCGAGGGGCCACCGGCGCGCCGCGACATAGCGCGGCAACTGACCGGGACACCCATGGGCGAGCACCAGCTCCCGCGCCTCCCAGGTCACCGCCGGCCCCCAGTCCCGCGCCGCGCGCCCATGGAACCGCCGCGCCAGGGTCAGGTGCGGGCGGTAGGGCCTGGTTTCCGGGACGAACCCCTGGGACGCAAGCCCCTGCTCCAATTGGGTCACGAGCGCCAACAGCGCCTCCGGGGCCCGGGTCGGCCCGCACCACAGCACCGCGGCACGCGGGAAACAGCCCGCCTGATCGAGGCTTAGGCTCAAGGGCGCGGCCCGCACCCCCGCCCCCACCGACTGCGCCGCCCGCAGTGCGTCAGGGCTCAACTCACCCAAAAAGCGCAAGGTGAGGTGCAGATCCAGCGGATGGGCCGCGCGGGCGCCGGGCGGGATCAGCGGCCTGGCCCGCGCGGCCAGGACCTTGGCCGTCGCCGGGTCCGGCCACAGGGCAAAGAACCAGCGTTCAGCCACCGGACCCCGCCAGCCGCTCCACGAGGGCCGCGATGGCACACCGCACCGCCTGGTGTCGCACCTCACCCCGTTCGCCCACAAATTGCAGGCACCGCGCCCAGGGTGGGGCACCGGGGACCGACCAGGCGAACCAGACCCTACCCACCGGCTTGTCCGCGCTGCCGCCGCCGGGTCCGGCAATGCCGCTCACCGCCACCGCCACCTGCGCCCGGCTGTGCGCCAGGGCACCGGCCACCATCTCCAGGACCACGGCCTCGCTCACCGCACCCTGGGCCTCCAGGGTCGCCGCCCGCACCCCGAGCATCTCGGTCTTGGCCGAGTTGCTGTAGGTGACGAACCCGCGATCGAACCAGGCACTGCTGCCGGCGATGTCGGTCGCTACCTTGGCGATCCAGCCGCCGGTGCAGGATTCCGCGGCAGTGAGGTGCAGCCCCTGGGCCAGCAGTAACTCCCCGAGACGGGTGGCGAGCGGGTCGAGCGATTCGGTCATGGTAGAGCCCCTGTGATGTGCTTGGACGTCGCCACCCTATCACCGGCAGCGACATCTATTCTATCCTTCGCGTACCGCCAGCCCCCACCCGGAAATGAGTGGTGCCATCGACCATCCTGGAGGCGCAACCATAGACCAGTCCCCGATCTGCATCCAAAATCTCACATTCAACGAAATCGCCGTCGGCGCCAAGGCGCGACTTGCGCGGCGCCTTACCATCGCGGACAGCATGACCGAGATGGCGTCCTGCGCACTCACGCCGCTGCTCGCCGAGCACCAAATCAAGCGGCACACAACGCACCACTGAGGGCAACACCATGACGCTGGGGAATTCATATCGGATTGCGGTGGCCGCGGTCCTGGCCGCGGCCCTGGGGCTCGCCGGCTGTGGACCGATGCTGGTCCAGGAGTCGGCCCGGGGTCCCTGGACCCCGATCCCGCCCGGCAGCACACTCACCCTGAACCGTCCGGTTCAGGTGCCCCAAGATCAGGCGCAAGTGGTCTTGCGCGACGGTCAGATCTCCCAGATCGGGATCAACCTGGGGCCCAGCTGCGCGCTACAGGTGCGCCGCATATCCCATGCCGGCCCCCAGCGTATTGCCCCGCAAAGCTTCCAGATCGCCCGGGTGCAGGTCTATTGGGCGCAGGTCGCCTACCATCGCCGAGCGGCTGCGGCACGGTTGCTGCCCGCCCATTGGGTCGACGACGGGGGTGGCGGCAACCCCATGATCCAGGACGGCTATCACCTATGGCTTGAGGGACCGGATCGCAATGTGATGCGACTCACCTGCCTGGGCATGCTCAATGAGATGTCGCGCTCCCGGCCCATTACACTGGACGAAATCCGTGCCGCACTCGGGGATGTGGCGACCCTGAGGGTCGCCGGTGCCCGGTGAGCCAGCCGTTCTCTGGCGGCCCTGGAGCGCACCACCGAGAGTCGTGCCAATGTCGGCGCCCCGGACTACCCCTGCCCTCAGGCAGGCGATCACAGCTCACACGCAGACACAAAGATCACAAAGACTCTTGACGCGAATTGTGGACGACCATTGGCGCAGCGGCCCGGCCATCACCCCCGACACAGGGAACGAATCTTCGCCGGATACCAGCTCGGCGTGATGAGGTGTCGGGGCAGGTTGTGCAGACGTCCGACCAGATCGAACTGCGGCCCCAGGCGCGGCAGCGCAATGCGCAGCCAAGCAAGTCGCTCCGACCAGTAAGCCATGACACCCGGCCTGACGCCGGCCGGCAAGGGTTGGCCGAACAGCCGCTCGCCCGCGAGCAGATAGGCGCGCACCGCACCGCCCTGCCCCACCCGGTCGAGTCCGGCGAGTAGGTCCGGCCAGTCGATCCGCGCGGCGCCCGGCAACGCCCGCAACTTTGCAAACTCAAACAGTTGGCGCAAGGCGCGACGGCCGGAGTACAAGCCCGCATCAGTCACCTGGTGGTGCAGCGCATTATGGAGCAGGCGATGCCCCAGGGATGGCACCCACAACCGCAGGCCGTCCCAGTCGACCGGCTGCGCCGCACCGCACACCCGCGCCAGCGGCAGCGCTTGCGCCGGCACCCACCCGGCCAGGATAGCCCGATGCAGTTCCACATAGCCGTCGCCGCTGGGGTGAAACAGCGGAACGATATGATGAAAGGGGGCGGTATAATGCGCCGGATTGACGTTGGGTGCAGCAAAATAGCCGGCCGCCCGCAACACCGCCTCGCCCTGCTCGGCCGGCGCGTTGACCAACGCCAGGTCCAGGTCGCCCATCATGCGCGCCGCGGCCTGCGGGTATTGATCGGGCAGCAGGGCGATCGACCCCTTGAGCAACAGCGGCTCGATCCCGGCCGCGATGAGATGTCGCACCGTATCACGCAGCACCGCACGCAACCGCGCATTGCGCGCGTCATTGAGCCGATGCAGTTCCGCCAGGGCAGCGCACACCGCCTCCGGCACCGCGTCCAGCCGACCGCGTGCCGCCAGCACGGCATAGAGTGTGGGGGCCACCAGATGGGCCGCCGCCAATGCGTAGATGCCCAGCCAATCGAGCGCATGACCATCCGCCCTGGGATCGGCGCACTGTCCGCCCGGATCGAGCAGGGCGGCGAGATCGGACCAGCGGGTGATTCTAAGCCGTTGTGTCATGGGCGTCATACTCATGTGAGTCAAGGTCATCGAGGAGGCCGCGGACCAGCGCCACACCGCCGTCGAGGTCCGGATAGCTCAGGGCATAGGCCGGCACCGCGCCCACCCAGTGCGCCAGGGCCGCGAGTTTGACCTGGGTGAGGTCGCGGATCACCGCCTCGGCCTCGATGAGGCCCTGCAGCGCCCGCGCGGGCGACAGGCGCTCGCGCCGGGGCGCCAGGCCGGGGCGAAAGCGCGGAAACAGCAACCGGGCCGGCACCCGCGGACCTGGTGCCACCCGCCCCCGCGGCGGCAGAAAGCGCACCGCCTGGCCCAGGCGCTGCACAGTCGGCGCCTGGGCCAGGTCCGGTCGGCACCCCACCAGCAGCGGCCAACTGCCGGGCTTCAGACACAGCGGCAATCCCAGGCCCAAGAGTTCGCCCGCCGGGGTCACCGGCACCACGTCGTCGCTCAAGAGCCCATAGCTCGCGGTATTCAGCGCTGCGGTCAGGGTGCTCTTGCCGGAACCGCCGGGGGCAATCAACAAGAGTGCGCGCCCGTCGGGCGCGACCAGCCCGGCGCCATGTACCACCAGCAGGCGCTCGTGGGTAGCGCAGCCGAACTCGGTCAAGCCGTGCAGGATGGCCACCAGTGCGGCATCATGGCCGTGACCCGCCTCCCAGCCCCGGCCGTTGGCGGTGAGGGTCCAGTGCGCGGCCGCGCCATCCAGAATCAGGCGATCGCTGGGCCGCCCCCAATCGGCGAGCTGGTCCGGGGTGGGCGGCGGTACCATCAAGGAAGCGAGCAGCGGGGCGAGGTCGGCGCGCAACGCCCCATCGGTGATCGCCAGACTCAGTGTCCGATCCGCCACCGCCAGCCGCCAGGCCCCGGGCGGGGACGGGGCGCCGTCGGGCGGGGGTAGCGACCACAAGGCCTGCGCCGGGGTCAAGCGCCCGGCCGTCGCGGCCTCATCCGCGAGCAGACCTGCCGCTTGCCATGCGGCGCGCAGGGTGTCCAGATAGTCGCCGGCCGCGCCCGGGTTGAGCCCGAAGCGCTGCGCCAGCAGCTCGGCCAGCGGCCCCGGCGCCCAGCCCGCCGCGTGCAGGTCCCAGAGCGCAGCAGTGAAGCTATCGAGCAGCCAGAGCCGGCGGTCGCCCGGGCGCGCCAGCAAACGGGTCGAACCCAGTGTGGTGTGGAGCATGATGCCCGGCCCCTGTTCTAGGGCCCAAGCACCGGCGGCGCACCGACGGAGGCCGCCGAGGGGCGCGGCGACAGCAGCAGGGTGAGCACCACCGGCGGGGTCAGGGCCGCCAGGGCACCCAGCCGCTGCAAGGCCGCGCGGCGCTCGGCATCGGTGGGCGCGGCGGTGTCCGCGGTGGTGGGGGTGGTGTCGTCAACGGGGGTGTGCATCGCGGTGGTTCTCATCGGTAAAGTGGCCAGTTGGGGACAGATGAACGCGGGCGCGCCGAACCGCTCGGCGCGCCCGCCCCGGCTCAGTTGCCGAGATACTCCCAGGTCAGGGCGCGCACCTTGGTGGTCAGGGTGAGGGGGTAGCCCTTGACATAGGCCGGGTCGGCGGGATCGATCACCTTGCCGGTCTGCTTATCGGTCAGGCGCGAGCGCGCCAGGATGGCGGGGTCGCCCGTCCAGCGCAGCACCACCGCCGCGCCGACCGGATCGGTGCGCAGCTCCAGGTTCCAGGTACCCGGCCAACCGTCGGCGGGGCGCAAATCGGTGCCATAGTCGCCCTTGCGCGCCCCCCAGGCGGGTTGCGGAAAGACCAGGGTCAGGTAGGGGCTGGCGAAGGGGGCCATGGCGGTCAGGTCCGCGGGGTCGTAACCCGGCTCGGCGCCGGGCCATTGACCGAGTTTGGCCTGGGCCTTCCAGCCGGTCTTGGGGGCCTCGACCTTGAGCTGGATCACCCAGGCACCCGCCGGCCGCTCCGCCGCGGCGGCGCTCGGGATCAGGGCATCCAGCCAGGCCAGATACCAGGGCCGCGCCGGCACGGCGGCCAGCGGTGCCGCGAACGGCGTCGGCAGCGCGCTCAGCGGCACCGTGGAGGCCTCGGCGGGGATCAGCAGCTCGATGGTCTTGTTCGCTGCCCCGGGCAGCACCTTGACCCAGAATGCCTTAAAATATTGCAGGTTGCCCTGGTTGGGCGCGGTGTCGGTCCAGTACTGGAAGGTGTTGCCGTTCCAGATCCAGATCTGGTTGGACAGGACCGCGGGACTGGCGGCATTGCCCCCGATACCCGCCGCTTGACTCGGGGTGTAGACGGTGCCATCGACCCGCACCCGCACCTTGGACCAGTCCACATCATAGGGGAAGGGATTGCCGATCAGCTTGTAGCCGATCGGCTGGCCGCTGCTGTACACCTGCACCACGGCACAGCCGTCGATCGATTGGCAGTCGGCGAGGGCGGTATCCACCGGGGTCTTGGTGCCCGCGACCCTGAGCTGACCCCCGACCGGCGCCACCAGGCTCTTGATCCAATAGCCGGTGCCGGAGGTGAGCAGGCTGGTCTTGGTGAGCACCCGGTAGGCGGTCGCCGTCGGCGGCAGGTCATACATCAGCCAACTGTTCGAACCGTAATTGGTGCCGACCAGGTTGGCCGTGGGGCCGTTGCCGAGTACGTTCGCCACGCTGGCCGTGCCGACACTGGG
Source organism: uncultured Thiodictyon sp. (assembly GCF_903946935.1). Lineage (GTDB taxonomy): Bacteria > Pseudomonadota > Gammaproteobacteria > Chromatiales > Chromatiaceae > Thiodictyon. The sequence goes on along the minus strand of NZ_CAJAXH010000026.1, from coordinate 3,049 downwards.
TACACAGGGCAGTGCCAGTTGCTGCCACAGGGCGGTGGGGCTGGTGGTCAGCGCGACGCCGGGGCCGCAGGGCGACAGGCGCACCACGGCGGCGTAGGGAGACAACTTGTTGCCGGCGGTGAGGAAGTTGCCGCCGACATAGAGCGTCGTCCCGAGCACCGCCAGGGCGTTCACCTGATTGTCCAGGCCGCTGCCCAGCGCCGACCAGGTGCTGTTGACGATGTCCCATTGCGCGATGTGGTTGACCGTGAGCCCGCCGGCCCTGGTGAAGCCGCCGCCAACGTAGAGGGTGCCGCCGGACACCGCCAGGGCGGAGGGCGCGCTGTTCAGGCCGCTGCCCAGCGCCGACCAAGTGTTGTTGAGGATGTTCCATTGCGCGATTTTGGGGGCCGAGACCGTACCGGCCGTGCTGAACCAGCCACCGGCGTAGAGGGTGCTGCCGGACACCGCCAGGGCGTTGACTTGGTTGTCGATGCCGCTGCCCAGCGCCGACCAGGCGGTGCCGTTCCATTGGGCGATCCCTGTGGTCGTGACCGTGCCGGCCGTGGTGAACCAGCCACCGGCGTAGAGGGTGCTGCCGGACACCGCCAGGGCGTAGACCGTGGCGTACTGGTTCATACCGCTGCCGACGGCCGACCACGCGTTGCCGTTCCATTGCGCGACGGACTTGGCCGACTTGCCGTCGGCCATGCTGAAGTAGCCGCCGGCGTAGAGGGTGCCGCCGGACACCGCCAGGGCGTAGACATCGCCGTCCATGCCGCTGCCCAGCGCCGACCAGGCGCTGTTGACGATGTCCCATTGCGCGATGTTGTTGACCGTGACCCCGCCGGCCGTGCTGAACCGGCCGCCAGCGTAGAGGGTGCTGCCGGACACCGCCAGGGCGAAGACATCGCTGTCCATGCCGCTGCCCAACGCCGACCAGGCGCTGCCGTTCCATTGCGCGATGCGGTTGACCGTGACCCCGCCGACCGTGGTGAAGGCGCCGCCGACATAGAGGGTGGTGCCGCTGCCGGACACCGCCAGGGCGTTGACCGCGCCGTCCATGCCGGTGCCCAGCCCCGACCAGGCACTGCCGCTCCATTGCGCGATGCCGTTGGCCCCAACCCCGCCGGCCGTGGTGAAGTCGCCGCCGGCATAGAGGGTACCGCTGCCGGACACCGCCAGGGCGGTGACCCCGTTCATGCCGAACGAAATGCCGCTGCCCAACGGCGACCAGGCGGTGCCGTTCCATTGTGCGATGGCGTTGGCCGCAACCCCGCCGGCCGTGCTGAAGGAGCCGCCGGCGTAGAGGGTGCTGCCGGACACCGCCAGGGCATTGACCGGACCGTACTGGTCCATGCCGCCGCCGACGTCCGACCAGGCGCCGCTACTCCATTGCGCGATGTTGTTGACCGCGACCCCGCCGGCCGTGCTGAAGTAGCCGCCGGCGTAGAGAGTGCTGCCGGACACCGCCAGGGCCATGACCGAGGCGTACTGGTTCATGCCGTTGCCCAGTGCCAACCAGGCGCTGCCGTTCCATTGGGCAATGTGGTTGAGCGTACCCGCCGTGCCGCCTTGAATCGCGGTGAAGCCGCCGCCGGCATAGAGGATGCCGGTGGACGACACCGCCAGGGCGTTGACTTGGCTGTCCAGGCCGGTGCCGAGGTTGGACCAGGCACTGCCGTTCCATTGTGCGATGTAGTTGGCCGTGACCGCGCCGGCTGTGTCGAAGTAGCCGCCGGCGTAGAGGGTGCTGCCGAACACCGCCAGCGCCTGGACCTGGCTGTTCAGGCCGTTGCCCAGCGCCGTCCAGGCGCTGCCGTCCCATTGAGCGATGTTGTTGACCGCGACCCCGCCGGCCGTGGTGAAGCTGCCGCCGACGTAGAGGGTGCCGCCGGACGACACCGCCATGGCGTAGACCGTTTCGTACTGGCCGATGCCGCCGCCCAGCGCCGACCAGACGCTGCCGTCCCATTGCGCGATGCCGTTGGTCTTGACGGTGCCGATGGCGCTAAAGTCGCCACCGACGTAGAGCTTGCTGCCGGTGCTATCGTAGGCCAGCGCCTGCACGGTGCGGTTCGCCCCCGCGAGGGCACCACCCCACACCTGCCAGTCGGCATCGGTGATGGTGGGGTCGATGGTGATCGGGTAGCGGGCCTGGGCGTCCGCCACGGTGATGGCCAGGGTGTGGTCATCGGCGCGGCGCAATTGACCGGTCAGTACCTGGCCGGCGGCGTCGGTGATGTGCAGGTGGTGATAGACGAGCTTGCGCCCGCCCGGCAGCGTCAGCGCGATCCCATCGGCCGCGTCGGCCGCGGTCACGCCCTCCAGTGCCAGGGTCAGGGTGAGCGGGGCGTCCCCGGCGGGCGGTTGCGCCACCACGAAGTCCTGGCGCAGCCCGTCGGCGGAGGCGCTGAAGACCTCGGTGAGCGCGCCGCGGTCCAGCACGGCGGTCTGCCCGCTCAGGCGCACGACGCCGGGCCCCACGGGGGTGGGCGTGCCGCCCTTGCTCAGGGTGCCGGGCGTCAGCCGGAAGCGGCCCGTGCCCTCGGCGACCGAGGTGGAGTCCACGCTCAGCCCGGCCGGGCCGACCTCCCCGCGCAGGGCCTGCAGGGGCACGGCCAGGGTGGCGCGCCCCCCGTCGAGCACCGGCGTGGGCGCGGCCTGCTGGGCATCGGCGCGCCGGCCGAGTTCGGCCGCCGGGATGGGCGCGGCCTGATTGGCCGTGGGATCGGGTGCGGGTGCGGGTGCGGGTTCGGCCGTGGCGAGGGCCGACCAGGTGGCGAGCAGCAGGACCAGGAGGGTCCAGACGGGGTAGCGGGCGGCGTTCATGACGGTCTCCAGTTGTTCGTCTTCGCGTTCTTATTCGCGGCTTCGCGACTTCGCGTGAGTCAGTGCGCAATTGAGGCTGATCCACTGCACCATAGTCTAAGGAACGGTTCACTAAGAAGTTACTCATGTTAGCTCCGGCGATCTATGTATAGCGGCGGCCACTCAGTTGAAAAACCGAGGTCTTCCTGCGATCATGGGCGTCGGATCTTTGGACACCGGTCGCTACCATGAACGAGTT
>NZ_CAJAXH010000025.1 GCF_903946935.1 uncultured Thiodictyon sp. | reverse complement strand
GGTCTATGCGAAGGGCATCAGGCTCTCAAACAGGTTGATGAAAGATGTCGAAGCGAGATTGAAGCGTAGCCCGACTTTGCCAAAATGGGACATCTTTATCCAGCCGGTTTTCGGGTAACTTCTATAACGGAAATCACCTAATGGCGCAGCGGGATCGCGAGATTCGGCCGGCGCCGAGTGGCGTCAGGCGCTCGCGCGCTGCGCATGACCTGGCCGCCGCAGGTATCATCTTCGCAGCGGGTTGTTAGTTAGTGTCGGCGGCCATCCCGGTCAAGGGGGAGGGCGAAAAAATCAGGTTCGGTTTGCGTATACTCGTGTCCAACCCGTCAACCAAGTTCCTGATGCGGAGCCGCCCCCGATGAACCCACCCGTCCGGTCCCCTTGGGATCGCCTGGAGACCCTGGTCTGGTCCAGCCCGTTGGCCGCGATGCCGCGCTGGCAGTCGCGCCTGGTGTGGCTCGGCCGCCTGGCCTACGCGCTCTACCGGGATTCGACCCAGGGTTATCTCTCGCTCCAGGCCATGAGCCTCGTGTATACCACGCTGCTGTCGCTGGTGCCCCTGTTGGCGGTGAGTTTCTCGGTGCTCAAGGGCTTCGGTGCACACAATGCCCTGGAGCCGTTGCTGCTGCATGCGCTGGAGCCCTTGGGCGATCAGGCCCCGGAGATTGCCCGCAACGTGCTCGCCTTCGTCGACAATATGCGGGTGGGGGTGCTGGGGTCGCTGGGCCTGGCGATCTTGGTCTATACCGTGGTCTCGATGATCCAGAAGATCGAGCATGTATTCAACGATACCTGGCGGGTGACCGAGACGCGGCCATTCGCCCAGCGGGTGAGCCAGTATTTGAGCGTGGTACTGATCGGGCCGGTGCTGTTCTTTACCGCGGTGGGCCTGTCCGCCTCGGCGCGCAATAACGCCCTGGTGGAGTCGTTGCTGGCGGTGGAGCCGGTCGGTACCCTGATCGACGTCGGCGGCAGTCTGGTGCCCTTCCTGCTGATTGTATTCACCTTCGCGTTTATTTATATCTTTGTGCCGAACGCGCGGGTGCGGGTGCGCTCCGCCCTGATCGGGGCGCTGGTGGCGGGGGTGCTGTGGCAGACGATCGGCTGGCTGTTCGCCCATTTCATGGTCAGTTCCACCCAGTACACCGCCATCTATTCGGGGCTGGCGATCCTGATCCTGTTCATGATCTGGCTCTATATCGCCTGGCTCATCGTGCTCACCGGGGCCAGTGTCGCCTTCTATCATCAGCATCCGGAGTATCTGAATAGCCGCGCCCGCGACCTGCATCTGAGCAACCGGCTGCGCGAGCGTCTGGCCCTGTTGGTGGCGGGTCATTGTGCGCGCACCTTCCTGGCCGGCGAGCCGGCCTGGACCGCCGACGCGTTGTCCGCCGCCCTGGGGCTGCCCAGCGCCAACACCGGGCGCATCCTGCAGGCCCTGGAACAGGATGGGTTCCTGCTGCGCACCGCCGATGCCCCGCCGCGCTACGTTCCGGGCAGGGCCCCGGAGCGTGTCACCGTCAAGTCGCTGCTGGACGCGGTGCGGTGCTTCGAGGAGGGGGAGAGCGGCTGTCACGGGACGGTCCCGGATCGGGGGATCGCGGCGCTCGAGCGGCAACTCGACGAGTCGATGGCGGCGGCCCTGGGTGGTATGACGCTGCGCGACCTGGCCGCCGCCATGGACGGCCCCCATCGGGCGGTGCAGGAGGGGCCGGCCGCGGGGGCGGTTATTTGATACCCACCGTCAGCTTGTAGGAGGCGTTGCCGCGGGTTCCGCCCACCTCAATGAGATAGGTGCCGGAGGCCGGCAGCGTACCCTGCCACTGCATGGCGTCGTCGCCCTCTCCCGCTCCGTCCAGTGCGGCCCCTTCGATCATAGGCATTCCGTCTTCGGTCTTGGCTTGGTAGCCAGGCTGATAGAGGGTGAAGACGGCGTTGTTCTCCACTGAGCGTATCTTGACCGTCATGGTCTGGCCGGCCTTGGCGGTGATGTCATAACGGTCGCGATCGCCCCGCACCACGCTGTTCGACAGGGTCGCGGCGCTCTGGCCGCGGGGGAAGTGAATGGTCTTGCGCACGCCTTCGGCATGCAGGCTGGTGAGCGGTGATAAGAGTAAGGCCAGGGATAGGCACAATGTACGCTTCATATTCAATACTCTTTAAGATGATTCGTCGCGGCCGGGGGCCGCTCCGACGGTTATTCCAGGTTTTGGATCTGCTCGCGCAACTGCTCGATCAGGACCTTCATCTCGACCGACTCGCGCGTGACCTCGACGTCCGCTGACTTGGAACCCAGGGTGTTGGCCTCCCGATTCAGCTCCTGCATCAGAAAATCGAGCCGCCGCCCGACCGGTTCGTCGCGCTGCAAGACATCCCGGACCTCGGCCACATGGGCCTCCAAACGGTCCATCTCTTCCTCCACGTCCAGTCGTGCCGCGAGCAGGGACAGCTCCTGTTCCAGGCGCCCCGGGTCCAGTTCGCCGCGCACCTCCGCGAGCCGCTCCGTCAGGCGCTTGCGCACCCCGGCGAGCACTTGGGGCATCCGCTGGCGCACCCGCACCACCGACTCCTGCAAGCGGTCGCAACGCTCGGTGAGGAGTAGACCCAGACGCGCCCCCTCGCGCTCGCGGGTGGCGAGCAGCGTGGTGAGCGCGGCGTCCAGCAGTTCCAGCGCGGTCTTGGTGACCGCATCGAGGTCGCGTTCCTGCTCCTGAATCACCCCGGGCCAGCGCAGCAGCTCGAACCCCGAGGGCTCCGCGGAGCGGCCGATCAGGTCGGCGATCTCTTGTCCGGCCGCCAGCAACTGCTCGACATAGGGGCGGTTGAGGCGCAGGCTGCCGACCAGGCCGACGGCCGGGCAATAACGTAGCGTACAATCTACCTTGCCGCGTTGCAGTCGCGCGCCGAGTCGTTCGCGCACCGCCGGCTCGAGTGCGCGCAGCTCCTCGGGCAGGCGCAGGTGGGGTTCGAGGAAGCGGTGATTGACGCTGCGCAGTTCCCAGGCCAGCTCGCCGAAGTCCCCGTCGCGGGTCTCCCGGGCGAAGGCGGTCATACTTTTGATCATCCGATGGTGCCTCAGGTGGTGGGTGGCGGAGATTACCGACCCGGTTAACGCTATCATACCCGCGGCCATGCACGGGCGATGCCCCGTGCGGGCCGGGGTGGCGGCCCCCGTTCGGCGGCCCCTTTCGTGCCCCCACGATAGCCACGAGGTTCGGCACTCAACGCCATGCTCGACAACCGCGAAAGCCTGCCGCCCGGCACCCTGCTCGGCGGCTATCGGATCCTCGACACCATCGGCAAGGGCGGATTCAGCCTGATCTACCTGGCGCAGGTCGAGGATACGGGAGACGAGGCGGTGATCAAGGAGTTCATGCCCCAGAAGATCGCCCGCCGCAACCAGCGCGGCTGGCTGGTGCCCATGGAGCCAAAACACGCTGAGGACCTGCTCCGTGGACGCAAACTGTTCTTCCAGGAAGTCAAGGCCTTGGCCTCGTTGAAGCACCCGAACATCGTGCGCGTACTGGCCTTCTTTCTCGCCAACCAGACTGCCTATCTGGTGATGCCCAACGAGCGCGGACGCAACCTCGGGGTCTATATCCATGAGCGTAAAGGTGGATTGAGCACGACCTTCATCCTGGACGTCTTTCTGCCGATCCTCGACGCCTTGGCCCTGCTGCACAAACGCTCCATGCTCCACCTGGACGTCAAGCCCGGTAATATCCATCTGCGTTACGGCGATGGCCGCAGCCGCCAGCCACTGCTGCTGGACTTGGGCGCAGTCCATCCGTTGAGCCGCGGGCGCGCCCGCGGGGGCCAGGTCATCACCGCCGGCTACTCGCCGTTGGAACAATATTACCGGGGCGGCAACGTCGGACCCTGGACCGATGTCTATGCCGTGGGGGCCAGCCTGCGCACCTGTATGGATGGCAGCGCGCCGCCCACGGCGATCGAGCGCCACCAAAAGGATACGCTGGTCCCCGCCACGAGCGCGCTCAAGGATCGCTATCCTGCCTATCTGTTGGAGGCCGTGGACTGGGCCATGGCCATGGACCCCGCCAAGCGCCCCCAGGATGCGCGCGAACTACTCAGTGCATTGGCCCGCCAAGTCGGCAACCTGCCGCAGACCGGCTTCTCAGACCTGGTGGGGGCCCGGCCCGAGCGCGCCCCGACCGACCAGCCGTGACCGTCAACCCACCGGAGACCCCATCCCATGCGACCCTCAGCACGCCAACCGGAAGAACTGCGCCCGGTTCGATTCACCCGCGGTTATACCCGCCATGCCGAGGGTTCGGTATTGGTGGAGTTCGGTGACACCCGGGTGCTCTGCACCGCGAGTGTCGAGGAGCGGGTACCCCCCTTCATGAAGGGGCAGGGCCGGGGTTGGATCACCGCGGAATATGGCATGTTGCCCCGCGCCACCCACGACCGCAGCCCGCGGGAGGCAGCCCGCGGCAAGCAGGGCGGCCGGACCCTGGAGATCCAACGCCTGATCGGGCGCTCACTGCGTGCCGCGGTGGATCTCGCTGCGTTGGGCGAGCGTACCCTGACCCTGGACTGCGACGTGCTCCAGGCCGACGGCGGCACCCGCACCGCCGCCATCACCGGGGCCTGGGTGGCGCTGTACGATGCGCTGGCCGGTCTGCGCGCCGCCGGCATCCTCGCGGTCGATCCGCTGCGCACCCAGGTGGCGGCGGTCTCGGTGGGGATCTACGAGGCCGAGGCGATCCTCGACCTGGACTATGCGGAGGACAGCAATGCCCATACCGACATGAATCTGGTGATGGACTCGCAGGGGCGTTTCATCGAGATCCAGGGCACCGCCGAGGGGGCGGCCTTCACCCGCGCCGAATTGGACGGGCTGCTGGAGCTGGGGGGCTATGGGATTCGCCGGCTCCATGACCTGCAACGCGAGGCACTGGGTTTGTCGGCATGATCCGATCACACCGCGGCGAGTCGATGGTGCTCGCCAGTAACAACCCGGGCAAGTTGCGTGAGTTCAGTCAGTTGCTCGCCGACGCCCGCATCCGGGTGATCCCGCAGGGGGAGCGCGGGGTGCCGGAGGTGGCGGAGACCGGCCTCACCTTTGTCGAGAACGCCATCCTCAAGGCGCGCAATGCCGCCGTGTACAGCGGGCTCGCGGCCCTGGCCGACGACTCCGGCATCGAGGTGGACGCGCTCAACGGTGCCCCCGGGATCTACTCCGCCCGCTATGCCGGGGCGGGGGCCACGGACGCGGACAATCTCAACAAATTGCTGCGCGAGCTGGACGGTGTGGCGGACGGCGAGCGCACCGCGCGCTATCAGTGTGTCCTGGTCTATCTGCGCCATGCCGAGGACCCCACGCCACTGATCTGTCAGGGGACCTGGGAGGGTCGGATTCTGAGTATACCGCGTGGTGAACGTGGCTTCGGCTATGATCCGATCTTTCTGGTCCCCACCCACGGCTGTAGCGCCGCCGAACTGGACCCGGTCGATAAGAATCGCTTGAGCCACCGCGGCCAGGCACTGCGCCAATTGCAGCGCTTGCTCGACGGGAGCGCGGAGGCTTCAAGCGCCTGAAATGATCACTCAATCAACCGCTTCGATCCCAGTCCAACTGGCCGCGGTGCGCGCCCGGATCCTGGCCGCGGCCCGGGATGCCGGCCGCCCGCCCGACTCGGTCGGTCTGATCGCGGTGAGCAAGCACCAGGGGGCCGAGGCGGTGCGCGCCGCCTGGGACGCCGGTCAGCGCGCCTTCGGCGAGAGCTATGTCCAGGAGGCCCTGGACAAGCAGGCGCCGCTTGCCGAGCTCGCCATCGAGTGGCACTTCATCGGGCGCATCCAGGCCAACAAGACGCGCCCGATCGCCGCGCACTTCGATTGGGTCCACGGGCTGGCGGACCTGGGCCACGCGCGGCGTCTGAATGACCAGCGCCCGGCGGCACTGGCGCCGCTCAAGGTGTGCCTGCAAGTCAATACCAGCGGCGAGTCGAGCAAGGGCGGGGTCGCGCCGGCGGCCGTCGCCGACCTGCTTGCGGCTTGCGTCGCCTTGCCGCGGTTGCAAGTCATGGGGCTGATGACACTGCCGGCCCCCGCCGCCGATGTGCGTCGCCAGCGTGAGCCGTTGCGGGCGTTGCGCCTGCTGCGCGACCGGCTGGCCACCCCCGAACACCCCTTGGACTGCCTCTCCATGGGCATGTCCGACGACCTGGAGGCGGCGGTCCTGGAGGGGGCGACCCTGGTGCGGATCGGCACGGCGATCTTCGGGGCACGCCCGTATAATGACAACGCGGCCCACTAGCCGCGCCCGGACCGAACCGGCGCGGCACGCGGGCTGGCAGCATTTTCCAACGGTCCACGCGGATCGGTACACCATGGGGCCCTTATGAGCAAACCCAGTATCGCCTTCATCGGCGGCGGCAACATGGCGAGCAGCCTGCTCGCCGGCCTGCTCGCCGACGGCTTCCCTCCCGCGTCCATCCGGGTCGCCGAGCCGGACGAGGCCCGGCGCGAGGAACTGACCGAACGCTTCGGCGTGCGCACCTATGCCAATAATCGGGCCGCCATCGCGGACGCGGCGACCCTGGTCCTGTGCGTCAAGCCGCAACTTGCCCCGATGGTGTGCCGGGAGATCGGCAGCCTGGTCTCCGAGCTCGGCCCACTGGTGATCTCGATCATGGCCGGGGTGACTGAGACCGCCATCCAGACCTGGCTCGGCTCGCCGGTGCCGGTGGTGCGCACCATGCCCAACACCCCCGCCATGGTCCAGACCGGGGCCATCGGGATGCACGCAAGCCCCGAGGTGAGCGAAGATGGGCGCAACCGCGCGGAGACCATCCTGCGCGCGGCTGGGCTCATCCGTTGGGTGGACGACGAGACGCAGATCGACGCCGTGACCGCCATCTCCGGGAGCGGCCCGGCCTATTTCTTCCTCTTGATGGAGGCCCTGGAACAGGCTGGGATCGATTTGGGCCTGGATGCCGAGACCGCCCGCCTGCTGACCATCCAGACCGCCCTGGGCGCCGCGCGCATGGCGGTGGAGAATGACTCGCCGCCGGCGCGGCTGCGTGAGCAGGTGACCTCCCCGGGTGGTACCACCGCGAGCGCGCTGGCGGTCTTCGAGGCGGCCGGACTGCGCGCCCTGGTCGGTCGGGCCGCCCACGCCGCCCGCGACCGTGCCGCCGAGATCTCCCGGACCCTGCTGGAGCAATCATGAGCTCGGCCTATCTACTCAATCCCTTGGTCTTTCTGATCCAGACCCTGTTCGGGGTCTATACCACGCTGGTGCTGCTGCGCTTTCTGCTGCAATGGGTGCGTGCGGACTTCTACAACCCCTTCTCCCAGTTCATCGTGCGCGTGACCTCCCCGGCGTTGCGCCCACTGCGCGAGGTAATCCCGAGCCTCGGCGGCATGGATACCGCATCCCTGGTGCTGGCCTGGCTGCTGCAGACGGTGGAACTGGCCCTGCTGGCCCTGCTGCTCGGGGCCAATCCCCTCGGCGCTCCGCTGTGGTCCTTGCCGGCCCTGCTGGAGCTCGTCATCAACATTGCCTTGTTCGCGGTGTTGATCCGCGCGCTCCTGAGCTGGTTCAATCCGGACCCCTACAACCCGGTTGTCGGACTGCTCACGCGCTTGACCGACCCCCTGCTGCGTCCGGCGCAACGCGCCCTGCCGCCCGTGAGTGGGATCGACCTCTCGCCCATGGCGGTCATGATCGCCCTGGTGCTCCTGCAAATGCTCCTGTTGCCCCCCCTTAAGTGGCTGACCGGGAGTCCGTTCTGATGCGCGCGCACTGGTCGGGGGTCTAACGTGTTGCACGCCTTTTTCGGCGGCCTCACCCAGGGGCGCCTGACCCGGCTCCCGTTTCTCGGGTTCTGGGTCCTGCTCTGGCTCCTCGTGGCACTCTATGGGACGGGCATTGCCTTCGGCATCGGGGTGGCAGAGCCACTGATCTTCGATGGGCCGGGCGCCGCCAGGGATTGGCTGGCGGGGCATTTTGGTCCACCGGTGCTCGTGCTGCTGGGACTCTGCGGCCTGCTCTTTGTACTGGCCCAACTGAATCTGCTCGCCAAGCGTATTCGCGACATGGGGCTCCCGGGTTGGTCGGTGTTGCTGGTCATCGCCCTCTTGGCCGCCGCGCTGCGCTATACCTTGCCACCGGGCGGCGGGCCCCTGGACCCGGAGACCCATGGCTTGCTCCTGCTCGCCTTGCTGCTGATCCCGAGTGGGCTCTTCACCCGCCGGCCGCTCCCCGTATCGGTCGACCAACCCGCGGCCGACGGTGCTCCGATGGAGCCCGGCGCGACTGGCAGTGCGCCGGCTGAGGTCCCTCAGCCCTGATGGGCAACGGGTGAGCGGTTTTCCCCGCGACGATCCCCGCGAGCGTGCGGCGTTGACTGACGGGATTGGCTTCAGGGCGGCGGAATGTCCCTACCACTAGCTAATTTAGGCTAGGATCTGTGACGCCAAGCCTTCCATCACCATTGAGGACTATCAGGCGATGACCTCAGCTGCCCATGAGACCCGCTGCCCCGGTTGCTTCGCCGAGAAAGGCCGGGCCACCTCATGTCCGGACTGCGGCTATGACGAGGCGGCTCCGCGTGGCAGGGCGCTGTTGCGCCAGCGCGGCCTGCTCAACGGGCAGTTCGTCGTCGGGCGGGTGCTGAGCCAGCCAGGTGGGTTCGGCATCACCTATCTGGGGTGGGATCTGGACCTCGAGACGCGGGTGGCGATCAAGGAGTACCTGCCCCGGGACCTGGCTGGGCGAGCGGCCGATGGGGCCCGCGTCGTGTGCCATTCGCCGAAGGCTGGGGCGACCTTCGGTTTCGGCCTGGAGCGGTTCCTGCGTGAGGTGCGCACCCTAGCTCAGATTAATCATCAGAACGTGGTGCGGGTACGCCAGCTCGTCAAGGCCAACGGCACCGCCTATCTGGTCATGGATTATTACGATGGGCTCTCGCTCGCCGAGTACCTTCAGTGCCAGGGTGGGCGTCTGCCGGAGAATCAGGCCAAGCAGCTACTGCTGCCGATCCTGGATGGCCTGCGGGCGATCCACGCCGAGGGCTTGCTGCACCGTGACGTCAAGCCCCAGAACATCTATCTGGCGCGCCTGGGCTCTGGCGGCGTGCGCCCGATCCTGATCGATTTCGGGAGCGCCCGCCAGATCCTGGGGGCGCGCAGCCGCCCCATGCCCGCCGTCGTCAGCGCGGGCTTCGCACCCTTCGAGCAATCTCACGGCACGGCAGCCCAGGGGCCGTGGACGGACATCTATGCCGCCGCCGCCGTCCTCTACCAGATGGTGACCGGCACCACCCCGCCTGCCGCGATCGATCGCACAGAATGCGATACCCTTCGGCCCGCGGCCGATTTTGGGGTCTCCCAGGCCCTGAGTCAGGCCATCGGCGAGGCCCTCGCACAGAACCCGCATCTGCGTCCCCAGAGCGCACTGCACTTTCAGTCGCTCCTGGTCGGTGCGGTGACAGCGGCGTCCGGTCCCGCCCCGGAGGCGATTGCGCAGCCGGCCCCAGAATCGATCGTTGAGCTCATTCTGGAATTGGCCCCTGAGTCCACCGCAGCGCCTTGTCCGGATCCGATGCCGGAGCCGATCCCAGAGCCGGTTCCAGAGCCGGTTCCAGAGTCGGTTCCAGAGCCGGTTCCAGAGCCGTTTCCAGAGCCGGTTCCAGAGCCGGTTCTTGCGCCCACCCCGGAGCCGGGCCCAGCGTCGATCCCGGAGTCCACCCCAGAGCCTTCCCCGGAGCCAGCGCCGGAGCAGCCGATCCCCGAGCCGATCCTTGCGCCCATCCTGGCGCCGCCCCCCGACTCGATCCCGGAGTCCACCCTGGCGCCGACCCCCGACTTGATCTTGGAGCCTACCCTGGATCCGCTCCCCGAGTCGATCCCGGAGACCACCCTGGATCTAACCCCGGTGCCGCCCCCGAAGGTGCCCCTGGCGCCGACCCTGATGCTGCTGAAGTTGCTCCCTGCGCCCACCCCGGAGCCGCCCGCTCAGCCCACCCTGGATCTGCCCTTGGTCTCGCCCCCGGCGCCTTCCCCGGATCCAGCTCCGGAGCCGATCCCGGAGCCCAGTCCGGAGCCCAGTCCGGAGCTGGCCGCGGCGCCGGCCCTGGAGCCCAACCCCGAGGAGCTAACCGCGGCGCCGGCCCTGGAGCCCAGTCCGGAGCTAACCGCGGCGCCAGTCCAGGAGCCGACCCCGGACCCGACCCCGGACCCGACCCCGGACCTAACCGCGGCACCGATCCCGGAGCCCACCCCGGCACCGACCCCAGAGTACATTCCTGCGCCTTCCCCGGACCCGACCTCCGGGTACCCGGTCACGCCGCCACGATTGATGCCCCGGTGGATGTGGCCGCCGCGTTCGTCCAAATGGACTCGATGGCTGGTCGCGGTCCTTGTGCTTGGCGGTGCCGGCGGGTTGCTCTGGTGGGGCAGGGCCGCGCAGGAGCAGTCGGCGCGCGGCGAAAGGACCGCGACGTCCGCCGCGCCCGCCCAGGGCGGCGTTGGGCCAGGATCGGCCGCGCCGTCGGCGCTCGGCCAACAAGCGCAAGCGGAGCAGCGGCGCCACGCCCATGACGACGCGGCCTATGCCGATGCCCGGCGGCAGGACACGGCCCCCGCCTACCGGCTGTATCTGGCGGGGTGCGAGATCGATGGCTGTGGGCACAGGCCCCAGGCCCAGGAGGCGCTTACCCGCCTGGGCGCACAGAGCGACGATGAGGAATACGCAAAGGCCCAGCGTGCAGACACCAGTGAAGCCTACTTTGCCTATCTCTCGGCCTGTGTCGTTACCGGCTGTCGGCATGAGGCGCAGGTCAAGCAACGCCTGGACGGTCAGTTGCGCGGGGCATTCGAGCGCGGCTTGGCTGACTTGGAGGCGCCGGCGGCCCAGCCGGGCGCGACGCATGACGACGCACTCTTTATCGTCGCGCGCGCGGCGGATACGCAGGCCGCCTATCAGCACTACCTGGACTCCTGCGGAGACACCGGTTGTACCCACCAGTCGGAGGCGAAGCGCTGGATGGCCGACCCTAACCAGCGACGAGCGGGAGGGGTCGTCCCATCCTTGGCGGACCCCCGATCGGCCGCTGAATCCCCACCGGTCGCGAAGGCCGAACCGCTTGTGGAGGCCCCACCGCCCGCGCCGGTCAAGCCGATCCTCTCGGCCGCGGAGCGTCGCCGGCGAGCGCCGGTCGCTAAGGTATGGGCCTATTTCGACTATGTGCGTGCCCAACAGGTCGCCGAGGCCCTGGCCTGTTTCAATGTCCCGGACAGGGGCGCACGCGCCGTCATCGAGCGCACCCGTTCGCTTAAGATTAATGCCCTACATCTAAAAGACATTAGCAAAAAATCGGCAAGAGTGTGGGGGGACTGGATTCGCGTGACGCGCGACGGTCGACAGGAGCACTGGCGCGGTCTGATACCATTGCGATGGAACGGCACCGATTGGAAGATCGAAACCTTCAAATATCTTGATAAATCATAATGTAACGGTTTGTCGTCGGAGCCGATCCGGGGGCGTTCAAGGGGGCCGATGGTATCGCTCTATGGTGGCTCTCTAGGTTAAAGTATGGGTTAATTGCATGATCGTCCAGAAGGTCGGGAGGGCGTCGGCGATTATCGCGCGGATTTTAAAGTATTTTTGTCTCCCGTAAGCCCTTGAAGAGCCGATACCTGCACGGCGTCCGCCGGAAGATCGGCATTTTGACGATCAGCGTTCACTGACGGCTCAACTCAACTCTAAACGAGGCGCACCATGGCAATGACTCCCTGCGGCAATGGCCACTTCTACGATCCGGACGAGACCTCGGCCTGCCCTTATTGCGGGGTTGACGTAGAGATCGGTGCCGCCCAGCCCCACGATACCAAGCGGCCCGCGGGTGATGCCGGGGCAGGGGGTGGCCTGGATCGGTCGCACGCCGAGGGGTCGCGGCACCAGCGTCGTACCCCGGTGGAGGGTGAGGCGGCCGCAGTCTGGAGTCAGTGGTCCGGCGGTATCGATCCGGTGGTAGGCTGGCTAGTCTGTATCTCAGGCCCTGATCGCGGGCGGGACTACCGTATCCACACCGAGCGCAATTTTATCGGTCGCGGGCCGGCCATGGACATTGTCATCTCTGGCGACCGTGGGATCAGCCAAGAGACCCACGCGGTGTTGAGCTACAACCCCAGACGCCACACCTTCCGAATCGCCGCTGGCGAGAGCCGCGGCCTGGTCTATGTAAACGACGACGAGGTAGCCGGTTTTGTCGAACTGAAGCCCTATGACCAGATCGAGTTGGGCGCGACCAAGTTGCTCTTCGTCCCCTTCTGTGGCGAGCGGTTCATCTGGTCGGCGGCGGTTCCATAGCCCGCAGGATAGATACCCGCCCGCGTCGGGACTGCCGTAGTGAAGGGGAGAATCACGGTGCCATAAGGCTCGGGCTAGGTCTGCTTGAGGTCAAGGCCCCCCCACCATCACCGAGGACGATCAGGCGATGACCGCACCTGCCCATGCGACCCGCTGCCCCGGCTGTTTCGCCGACAAAGGTCGGGCCAACCCCTGCCCACATTGCGGCTATGACGAGGTGGCCCCGCGCCGCGCGGTGCTGCTGCCGCAGCGCATGCTGCTCAACGGGCAGTTCGTCGTCGGGCGGGTGCTCGGCAGGCTAGGCGCCTTCGGTATCACCTATCTGGGGTGGGACCTGAACCTCGAGACCCGGGTGGCGATCAAGGAGTACCTGCCCCGGGACCTGGCCGGGCGGGCGGCCGACGGGACGAGCGTCGCTTGCCATTCGCTGGAGGACGGCGCCGCTTTCAGGTTCGGGCTGGAGCAGTTTCGGCGCGAGGCGAGCGTCCTGACCCAGATAAACTATCCCAATGTCGTGCGGGTCCGCCAATTCTTCAAGGCCAACGGCACCGCCTATCTGGTCATGGACTATTTTCAGGGGCTCTCGCTGGCCGAGTATCTGGAATACGAGGGCGGGCGCCTGCCGGAGGAGCGGGCCAAGCAACTGCTGCTGCCGCTCCTGGCCGGCCTGCGGATGGTCCACGCCAAGGGGGGCCTGCATGGCGACATCAATCCCCGGAACATCTATCTGGCGCGTCTGGAATCGGGCGGCACTCGCCCAATCCTGATCGATTTCGGCGCGGCCCGCCAGTCCCTGGGGGCGCATACCGGCAACCTGTCGGCAATCGTCACCGCGGGTTTCGCGCCCTTGGAGCAATATCAGGGCGCGGCGCCCCAGGGTCCGTGGACCGACATCTATGCTGCCGCCGCGGTCCTCTACCGGATGGTCACCGGCATCGTTCCGCCGGCGGCGCCCGCTCGCCACGAGCATGACACCCTGCGGCCGGCGGCCGAGTTCGGGGTCTCCGAGTCCCTGAGCGAGGCGATCGGCGAGGCCCTGGCCCTGAATCCGGCGATGCGCCCCCAGAGCGTGCAACACCTCCAGGCGCTCTTGGTTGGCGCGACCCCGCCCGAGACCATGCCCGCATCCGCGCCCGAGATCGCGACGACGCCCGAGATCGCGACGACGCCCGAGATCGCGACGGCGCCCGAGATCGCGTCCACGGCGGCCCAGGCGCCGACCCTGGATCCCGCGGCCACTCCGCTTCCCGCGCAGGCACCACCGACCCTGATTCCGGTATGGCGTCCGCCGCCGCGTTTGCGCGCCTGGATCAACGCGCTGATCTGGGTCCCTGTGCTTGGCATCGGCGGTGGATTTCTCTGGTGGGTGAACGCCTGGCAGGAGCAGCTCGCGCGCCGCAACGGGGGCGAGGCGGTGGCCGCGGTCGCCCGGGACGGCGACCCGGCCGGCCCCTATCGCGCCGTGTTGGATGCGGCCACGGCAGACATTTGCGCGCGCCAAGCGGGCTTGGCCGCGCCGCCTAAGGTCGAGCAACCACCGCAAGCGGAGCCCGGGCAGGGGCGTCGCGACCGCGACGACGTGGCCTATGAGATGGCCCTGCGCAAGGATGTTGCCTCCGCCTACCGGGACTATCTGGAGAACTGCGCGGCTGACGGGTGCGGGCACGAGGCCCAGGCCAAGGCGGTCATGGCGCAACTCGCGCGCCGGGAGGCGCCGATCGACGACGCGCAATACGTAAAGGCCAAACGTGCCAACACCGGCAATGCCTATTTTGCCTATCTGAACGCCTGCGCCGCCACCGGCTGCCGACACGAGGAGGAGGCCAGGCGGCACTTGGCCAGCCGCATAGACGGGGCATTCGACCGCAGCCTAGCCAAGGTCCAGGCGGACGCGGACCAGCGCCGCGCGGCGGACGACGACGCGCTCTTTACGATCGCGCACACGGAGGATATGCCTGGCGCCTATCGGCGGTACTTGGAGGATTGCGGCGACACCGGTTGCACACACCAACTGGAGGCGAAACGCCGGTTGGCCGAACTCAAGCCGCGCCGGGCGGACGCCCCACCGGCCGCGGAGCCCCAACCTGCTACGGCGGCGAGCGCGGTCGCGCAGGCCTCCACTGAGGCCGCAGCGGCCGCGGCGCCACCACCACCGGTCGCCGAGGTCCAGCCTGCTGCCGCGGCCCAAGAAACGGCCACTGAGACCCAAGCAGCCGCGGCGGCGCGAGCGGTCGCGGAGGCCCAAGCGACCGCTGAGTCTCGCTCTGCCGCTCAACGCCGCCGGCAGGCGCCGGTGGCCAAGGTGCGTGCTTATTTTAAACATGTGCGTGCCAATAAGGTCACCGCGGCCCTGGCCTGTCTCGCCACCCCGAACCGCGGCGCACGTGCAGCCATCGAACGCATCCGTTCTATTCAAATCAAGGAACTGCGCCTGCAAGACAACAACGAAACCTCGGCCAGGGTCTGGGTCGATTGGACTGGCGTGACGCGCGACGGCATACAGGAGCGCTGGCGCGGCCTGGTCCCGCTGCGCTGGGACGGGGCCGATTGGAAGATCGAGACCTTCAAATATCTTGAGCAAACAGGGGGGGCTTCGCAGGCCCAGCCGGCGGCGACGCGGGGTCAGGAAGCGGCCCGGGTCGGGCGCCACGCTCCTGCCGCCGGCCAGCCCGACTGAGACTCAGTCGCGCCGGACCATGCATCCGCCGCTTTGGGCCGCAGCGTTCCGGCACCGGGATGTCCCCCTATTCAAGCGCACGCAAATTCCCGACAATCCGCCTTCGCACCCGGCATCCGCCGCGGTGCCCTGCCAACGGGGACCGACACCATGGATCAAACCCTCGCGGATCGCTCCGCCCCACCCGTCCCGCCTGAGGCGGCATCTGCACTTGCCGCCGAGTTTGCGGCGCTACGCGACCATGTCGGCCGCGCCATCCTGGGCCAGGCCAACCTGGTCGAGCGCCTGCTGATTGCCCTGCTGGCCGACGGCCACCTGTTGGTGGAGGGCGCCCCGGGGCTGGCCAAGACCACCGCCATCAAGCAACTAGCCCTGGGTCTTGAGGGTGATTTTCACCGCGTCCAGTTTACCCCGGACCTGCTGCCGGCGGATCTGACCGGGACCGAGATCTATCGCCCCAACGATGGCAGTTTCCGCTTCAACCGCGGCCCCATCTTCCACAACCTCTTGTTGGCGGATGAGGTGAACCGGGCCCCGGCCAAGGTCCAGTCCGCCCTCCTGGAGGCCATGGGGGAGCGCCAGGTCACTGTAGGCAGCGAGACCTATCCGCTGCCCCAACTATTCCTGGTGATGGCGACCCAGAACCCGATCGAACAGGAGGGGACCTACCCGCTGCCCGAGGCCCAACTCGATCGCTTCCTGATGCATGTGCGGGTGGACTACCCGGACGTGCAGACCGAGCGTGCCATCCTGCTGCTCAACCGGCAGGAGGCGGTGCAGGCGGGGCCGGCGGCACCCGTGGTACGCCTGTCTCAGGCCAGCATCTTCGCCGCCCGCCGCGCCATCTTCGGCGTCTTCATGGCCCCGGGGGTGGAGGACTATCTGGTCCACCTGGTGATGGCGACCCGCCGCCCGCAGGACTACGCGGGCGATCTGGGGGGCTGGTTGCGCTTCGGTGCCAGCCCGCGCGCAACGATCGCCCTCGACCGCTGTTCCCGGGCGCGTGCCTGGCTGGCGGGGCGCGACTATGTCTCCCCGGAGGATGTGCAGTCGGTGGCCCCGGACGTGCTGCGCCATCGGGTGCTGCTCTCCTATGAGTCGGAGGCGGAGGGCCGGCACCCGGACGACTTCATCGCGGCCCTGCTGGCGCGGGTGCCGGTGCCCTGATTGGAAGAATGACTTGTCCGCAAATTAACGCAAATAAACGCAAATGAACAGAGTGAATGACGGTCGGTCGGATGCGGGGGCTTGGTCAGGGGCCGATGGTCGCCCTGGTATCTTTGGTCTATTCGAGTGAGTCCTTTGCCCAGTTCCGCTCCCGACCCCCAGGCCGGCATCCGGGTCGGGCTCAAGGACCTGATTGCGCTGCGCGGGCAGGCCGTGCGGCTCGATCTGGCGCCGCGCGCACGGGTGCTCGCCACCCGCACCGGCGGGCACCTGTCGCATTTTCGCGGGCGGGGCATGGAGTTCGACGAGTCCCGCGTCTACCAACCGGGGGACGACCCGCGCAACATGGACTGGCGGGTTACGGCGCGCACCGGCACGCCCCATGTGAAGTTGTTCCGGGAGGAGCGTGAGCGGCCGGTCTGGCTCCTGGTGGACCAGGGGCCGACCATGCGCTTCGGTACCCGGGTGGCCTATAAGTCGGTCATCGCGGCGCGTGCGGCGGCCCTGCTGGGCTGGGCGGCGGTGGAGCGCGCGGACCGGGTGGGGGGGCTGGTGTTCGACGAGGCCCGCCATCTGGAGCGTCGGCCGGCCGCCCGTGCCGCCGGTCTACTGTCCTTGTTGGAGCGGCTCAGTGAGCTGCCGGCGGCGGGTGTCCGGGGCCACGCCTCATTGGGCGAGGCCGCGGCCCATCTGGTCCGGTTGGTGCGCCCCGGCAGCCTGGTAGCGGTGATCAGCGACTTTGCCGGGGTGCGGCCGGACGCCGGGCGCTGGCTGGCGGAGCTCGCCGCCCGGGGCGAGTTGCTCCTGATCATGGTCCACGACCCGCTGGAGGCGGCGGCGCCCCCGCCGGGCCGCTATCCGGTAACCGACGGTGTGCGCCGCGGCCTGCTGGACCTCACCGGGGCACGCAGCCGCGAGGACTATGAGCAGCGCTTCGCCGTCAGGGCCGAGACCCTGGAACTCCTGGCGCGGCGTCACCGCGCCCACCTGTTGCATCTTGCGACCGACGCGCCGGTCGGTGCCGCCCTGTCGCAGGGCCTGCGGGCCCGCTTGGGTCCGGGGGCTATGCCGCCGCCACGCTAATCCGCACAAGAGTCGTTCTCACGCCAAGACGCCAAGGTTATGCAGTGAATTATCCGCGTTGCGGCCTTGATCAAGATTCCGGCCACTTGGGCTCGCCGAGTGCGTAGTCAGGTCATCTTGGCCTGACACCGTCAGGGCTGGAAGCCCTGACTACGCACGCCGCTGGCCGGGATTATGATCGACGCCCGCGTTGCCCATTCATCCTGCGGGTGACTCGGACAGTGCATGAACTGAATTTTTCTTGGCGCCTTGGCGCCTTGGCGTCTTGGCGTGCGCAATTTCCGGACTTAGCCTAATAGGCGCTGCCGGGTGTCTCCACCACGGCATAGCCGACCAGGGCGCCGCTGGAGTCCAGCACCTTACAGAGGCCCTCCCAGTAAGGCATCAGCTTCGATGGATTGAACTGACGGTCGACGAGCGGGACGATCCGATAGCGTCGATCCTTCACCGGCACGCTGAGGGTCCAGCCCAGTCCGAACTTCTTGTCGTCGAAGCGGGCGAGTTGGCCGAGTTGGCCGAACCGGTCTAACCGGCTGAACCGGCCGACGCGGGTCACGCGATAGTGATAACGATCGAAGATGGTCGTGCGCCCGGCCCGGTCGATGTAGGTTCCCTCCTGGTGGCCGGTCTTGGGGAAGGCATAGAGCATGATTTCCTCGCCGTCGACGAAGCGCAGTGAAAACCACTCCCAGCCCGTTTCAGTGAACAAGCCCCACTGCCGGTCGAACCAGGACTTGCCGGCCCCCTCGATGGTTACCCAATCGTTATTCGGGCTCTTGAATGCCAGGGTCCCGGCGGTGTCGATGTTGGTGTAGGAATAATAATAGCTCCGCTCGGCCGGGCGGCGCGGGTGGCCCATGACAATCCGGCCGTCGCGGCCATGCCAGACCACTGCCTTGGTGGGCTCGCCGACCAGGTTGAAGCGGAGATTCTTGCTCTTGGCCGCGATCTTGAACCCCTGCCCATCCCGGCAGACTCGACTGTCCTCGAAGACGATACAGTGCCCATCGGCATAGACCCTGGCCGAGGGTAGGCGGACCTCCTCTGAAAACAGGTGCTGACCGGTGGACGGGTCGGTGAATGAGAGATGCAGCGCATAGGTCGCGCCGAGATACATCCGCTGCCTGACCAGGAAGCTGCGAAAGATCGTGATTTGGTAGAAATAGGACTTGCCGGACCGATCAGCCAACTGCCCGGTCAGATACCACCATTCGCTCCCCTGGTCGTGGGGCGACCATTCATAATTGGCGTCCCGATGGGTCTGGTCGTTATACGGGATTTCAATCGATCGCTGGGTGGCACAGCCGGCCAGCAGGGCGATGGCCGCCAGTAGAGACAGCAATGCAGCTCGCCTGAATAGCTCACGCCAAGGCGCCAAGCACGCCAAGGTTTTGAGTGTATATGCAGTATCAGGCATGCTGGCAATCTCGTCAGGGAGCCGATCCGGGTTCCCGTTATCCTGGACAGGGCAGTTATCACGCCAAGGCGCCAAGCGCGCCAAGGCTTTTCAGTGCGTTATCAGCGTTGCGCCACTCACCCGGAGGGTGATCCGGATAGTGGCTCTACCCGATTGTATTTCTTGGCGAGCTTGGCGCCTTGGCGTGAGACATCGGGGCTAGCGCTTCAACAGGCGTCGCAGGCCTAGCCAGCTGGTAATCCCGAAGGCCTCGACGATGATGCGGCGCGAGATCTTGGATGCCCCGGCGCGGCGGTCCACATAGCGGATCGGCACCTCGATGATACGTGCCTCGGCGCGGGCGAAGGCGGCGAGGACCTCGATGAGAAAGGAGTAGCCGTCCGAATGCATGCGCGCCAGCGGGACCTGGGCCAGGGCGGCGGCGCGGTAGCAACGGAACCCACTGGTGCAGTCATGGACCGGCGCGCCGGTCATGGCGCGCGCATAGGCGCTGCCGGAGCGGCTGACCGCGCGGCGCACCGGCCCCCAGTCGACCAGGATCTCGCCGCCCTCGACATAGCGCGAGCCGATGGCGAGATCGGCGCCGGCGGCGACCGCCTGGATGAGTTCGGGGAGGGCCGCCGGATCGTGCGAGAGGTCGGCGTCCATGGTGCAGATGCGCGCGTAGCCGCCGTCCAGGGCCAGGCGCAGCCCCTCGCGGCACGCCGCCGCATAGCCGCGCGGGCCGGTGCGGTGCAGGACGCGCAGGCGTGGCTCACGTGCCGCGATGGCATCCGCCCGCGCGCCGGTGCCATCGGGCGAGGCGTCGTCGACGATCAGCACCGCCAGTGGTGGGTCGAGCGCGAGCAACCGCTGCGCGAGGACGGGCAGGTTGTCCGCCTCGTTGTAGGTGGGGACGATGACGATGGTGCTGGGCATGAGGAGTCTGTGGTGCGGACGGGTCGTTGGGCGCACGGGTGGCGTGTCGCGTGCGCGGGCCGCGCATGGTAGCGCGGCCGGTGGCGGCGCGCGAGTGCGTTAGTCCTTTGTGCGTTAGTCCTTTGGGACCACCACCAAGCGGGTGCCCGAGCGGCGGTCGTGCCAGGCCAGACGGTCGCGGTCGAACAGACACCACCAGAGCCCGAGACCCGCGGGCAGCAGGCTCAAGGTGGCCCAGGCGAGGCGGCGCAGGGCGTCACGCGCGCTGAGGCGCCCGCCGTCGTCGCGCACGGCGCGAATACGCCAGGTGCTCATGCCCAGGGTTTGGCCGCCGTGGGTCCAGAAATAGACGAAAAAGCCGGCGATGACGGCGAGCAGATAGACCTGGAACAGGGTCCGATACAGCCAGTCACCGTTAGGGTAGGGGCGGGCGGCGAGCAGGTCGTAGGGGATGATAAAGAGCGCGGTGGCGAGCATAAGCAGGGCGGCGATCAGGATGGAGTCATAGAGCATTGCGCCCAGACGACGCGGCAAGCGGGCCAACTGGGGGGCCCTCTCCGGGGCGGGCATCGGGGCCTTGGTCGGTTGTGACGTGGGCGGTGCGTCGACCGACACCTTCACATCGACCGATACTTTGACCTCAGCTTGGGTGACTGCATCGGTGATCTGGCCGTTGACTGGGGTGGGTGTGGCCATGACGGGCTCCTGGTAATCGATGGGGCGGGCGGTGGGCGTGTGGCTCGCCTCGCAGTGGGCTGGAGATTGTCCCCGTCCGCGCGGCTTGGCGCCAGCACGGGGGCGGCGTAACCTGCGAGGTTGGCGCGCCCGGCCAGATCTGCGCCGCACCGGGGTGCGGCGCGCGGCGCTGCCTGGGAGCCTTAAGACTTGTATCATATTCCAGTAAAACCGATCGTCGTCCGCCTGCTGCGGGGCGTGCCCATGCCGCTCATCGCCATCGTGATCGGGCTGGCGGCGGGGCTCGCGGTATGGGTCGTGCTGGATGAGATCCAGTCGCGTCAGGTGGCCCGGATCTTCGATGCGGAACTCCAGGATCAACTCGATCTCCAGGCCCGGGAGGGGCTGATCCGCTTCGACCGCTATGTGGCCGGCTACGGCATGACCACCCGTCTGCTGGCCAATCACCGGCGCCTGGCCGAGTATCTGGAGCCCCGGGTCTGGTCCAAGGCGGAGGGGGGTACACCGCTGGTCTATCGGGAATTCCGGCCCTTTTGGCTGCCCGACTTTTTTGCCCGCGATGCCCAGCGCCCGCCCACCCAGGTGTTGCTCACCGATCTCGATGGCCGGGTCCGGGAGGTCTATCAGACCGGCCCGGCGCCGCTGCCGGCCGAGCTCGCCAACCGCATCCCGGCGCGCTTTCTAGATGCCGCGGCCGTGCGCACGGTGCCGCTCAAGCTGGCGGGCGCGTTGTATCTGTTGGTCAGCGACACGGTCGAGGATTCGGCCGGTTATCGCATGGGGTATCTGGTGGTACTGGTGCCCATCGACCAGGCCTTCCTGGCCGCCTCGCAGCGCGGGGTAGACCCGAATCGGTCGGCAATTGCCTTGGTGGATCGGGGCGACCAGCGGATCCTGGCGAGTGTGGACCCCGCCAACCTGGTCCCCGGAACGACCCCGGACCAGTGGGGCGACGGCTATGTGGTCACCACCCAGCCCTTGCCCGACTACGCGGGGGCGGACAACAACCTGCTGTTTGCGACCTTCGTGACCCAGACCAATGTGGAGCGCATGTCGCGCCACGTGCGCATCTTCGAACACCGCCAGCGGTTGTTCCTGGCCCTGATGTTCATCCTGGTCTTCACCTGGGTCATCTATCTGGTGTCCGCGCGGCTCAACCGGGTCTTGAAGCGTATGACCCGCTTCTCTCAGCGCGCCCTGGGGATCCCCGAGCCCGGCTTCCAGCGCACCGGGAATCAGTTGCTGCTGCTGGAGGAGTGGATTGCCCACTTCACCCAACTGGTGCTCAAGGCGCGCGAGGAGATGAGCCGCCGCCATCAGGCGGAGATGCGCGAGAGCGAGGCGCTCAAGGCGGCGATGATGGAGGCCTCGCTGGACGCCATCGTCACGCTCGACCACCAGGGACGCATCATTGAGGTCAATCCGTCGGCGGAGCGGGTCTTCGGCATCGGGCGCGCCGAGGTCATCGGCAGCCCCTTCGGTGAGCGCCTGTTGCCGGAGGTGGCGCGCACCGCCTTCCGCCGTCTGCTCGATCGTTCCCGTCACGACGGTCTGGAGCCGGCGGGTCGCGGCGAACTGGTCGCACTGTGTGGCGACGGCGCCGAGTTTCCGGTTGAGATCTCGATTGTCCCCATCGACCTGGAGGCCGAGCGCTTCTATACCCTGTATATCCACGACATCACGCAACGCAAACAGGCCGAGCGTGAAATCAAGAGCCTGGCGCGGCTCGCCAGCGAGAGCCCCAACCCGATCCTGCGCGTGAGCGCCGCCGGCCAGATCGCCTATGCCAACAACGCGAGCCGCCCGCTGCTGCTCGCCTGGGGTACCGAGCAGGGTGGTGCCCTGCCGGCGGAGTGGGCGAGCGAAGTCGCCGAGACCCTGGGACAGGGCGAGCCGCGCGAGCGCGAGACGACCCTCGGGGCCCTGGTCTATGCCCTGCTGTTCGCCCCTTTCAGGGACTTGGGTTATGTCAACATCTATGCGCGCGACATCACTGCGGTGCGCCGGGCCGAGCAGGCGTCGCGCCAGCACCAGGCAGAGTTGGTGCATGTGAGTCGCCTCAGTACCATGGGCGAGGTGGCCACCGGTATGGCCCATGAGCTTAATCAGCCGCTCTCGGCCATCGTGAATTATGCCAACGGCTGCACCAGGCGTATCCAGGGCGGTCTGGGCCAGACCCAGGACCTGTTGGGCGCCTTGGCCCAGATCGCGAGCCAGGCCAAGCGCGCCAGTGAGATCATTCGCCGCTTGCGCGCACTGGTCGGCAAGCAGCCGCCGATGCGTGCCGATGTGGATCTCAATCACCTGGTGCGTGAGGTGTGTTCCTTCGTCGAGTTTGAGACCAGCAAACTGAGCATCCAGATTGAGCTGGACTTGGCCGGGGAGCCGATCCCGGTCCATGTGGACCTGGTGCAGATCGAGCAGGTGTTGCTCAATCTGGTGCGCAACGCCTTGGATGCACTGGAGGAGTCCCCGGAGGGCGAGCGCTGCCTCAGCATCCACACCGCCGTGCAGGGGAGCGAGGCGAAGGTCGATGTGCGCGACAGCGGCCCCGGCGTCGAGTCGGAGCGCTTGAAGCTCCTGTTCGATCCGTTTTTCACCACCAAGGAAGGGGGGATGGGCATGGGATTGCCGATCAGCCAGACCATTCTCGAAAACCATGACGGGCGCATCTGGGCCGAATCCGCGCCCGGCCAGGGCACCGTCTTCCACGTTACGCTGCCGCTCGCGGATCGCGCCGCTGCGGCGGACCCCGAGCCGCCGCCGAGCCCAGCAGGAACCAGCCAATGAGTACCGTCCCTACCGTTTTTGTCGTCGATGACGATCAAGCCATGCGTACCTCCCTGCAATGGTTGATCGAATCGACCGGTATGCGGGTCCTGACCTTCGAGTCGGCCGATGCCTTCCTGGCCGGCTATTATCCGGGGCGGGCCGGGTGTCTGCTGGTGGATGTACGCATGCCCGGTATGAGCGGGCTGGAGCTCCAGGCCTATCTGGCGCGGGAGGGCTATCGTCTGCCGGTCATCATTATCACCGGTCATGGCGATGTGGCGATGGCGGTGAAGGCGATGAAGGCCGGCGCCATGGACTTCATCGAGAAGCCTTTCCATGACGAGGACCTGCTGCGCGGCATTCGTAAGGCCCTGGAGCAGGACCAGCGACAGCGCGTCGATCGCGCCGCCCGTGCCGATCTGCTGGCGCGTCTGGCGGACCTGACGCCGCGCGAGCACGAGGTGATGGGCATGGTCACCGATGGCAAGTCCAATCGTGAGATCGCCGCTGCCCTGGGGGTGACCCCCAAGACCGTGGAGGCCCACCGCGCCCGCGTCATGGAGAAGATGCGCGCCGACTCACTGGCTGAACTGGTACGGATGGCCCTGATCGCCGGCCAGGATGAGTCATCCTGAGCCCGGCAGTGACTCACGCCAAGGCGCCAAGCTCGCCAAGAAAGACCATCGATAGGTAGGTCCAGTGTGCGGATTACCCGGCGGGTGACTCACCTGGCACTGGTCAGTGAATGAATGAAAAACCTCGGCGAGCTTGGCGCCTTGGCGTGACAACTACTTTTTCCAGGGTGAATATCGGTATGACAGCGCAACCGACCGCTCGCCGCCAGGTGCTCGCCTGGTCCTTTTATGACTGGGCCAACTCGGCCTTTGCCACGGTGGTCATCGCCGGCTTCTTCCCGGTGTTCTTCAAACAGTTCTGGGCTGCGGACCTGGCCGCTACCGAGAGCACGCGCTGGCTTGGGTATGCCAGCAGCACCGCTAGCCTGATCCTGGTCGGCATGGCGCCGCTGCTGGGGGCGCTGGCCGACCAACTCGGGGCCAAGAAGCGCTTCCTGCTGATCTTCACTACGCTCGGGGTGTTCGCCACCGGCGGTCTCTATTGGCTGGCCGCCGGGCACTGGGTCGGCGCCCTGGCGCTCTATTTGGCAGGCCTGGTAGGCTTTCTCGGCAGCAATGTGTTCTATGACTCACTGATCACCGACGTGGCCGAGCCCGGGGACTACGAGCGCGTCTCCTCCTTGGGCTATGCACTGGGCTATCTGGGGGGCGGTGCATTGTTCGCGCTCAACGTCGCCATGGTCCTGACCCCCGCGACCTTCGGCTTTGCCGACAAGGGTTCCGCGGTTCAGGCGGCCTTTCTGGGGGTCGCGCTGTGGTGGGGGTTCTTTACGCTCCCGCTCGCGTTCCTGGTCAAGGAGCCGCGGGGTTTGGCGGAGAAGACCTTCGCCGGTGCCGTCGGCGGCGCCTTTACTGCACTGGTGCAGACCTTCCGCCAGGTCCGTAGCCTGCGCTATACCTTCCTGTTCCTCGTCGCCTATTGGTTCTATATCGACGGGGTGGACACCATCGTCTTCATGGCGGTGGATTTCGGGCTCTCGCTTGGCTTCCCGTCGTCCAGTCTGATGGTGGCACTGCTGATCACTCAATTCGTCGGCTTCCCGGCGGCCCTGGTCTTTGGCTATCTGGGTGGCCGCTGGGGACCCAAACCCAGTATTTTGCTCGCCATCGGTGTCTATGCGCTGGTGGTGCTGGCGGCCACGCAGATGCAGGAGGTGTCGCACTTCTATGCGCTCGCGGTTGCCATCGGGCTGGTGCAGGGCGGTGTGCAGGCCCTGTCCCGGGCGCTCTTCGCCGGCCTCATTCCAGCCGGCCAGACTGCCGAGCTGTTCGGCTTCTATAACACGGTCGGCAAATTCGGCGCGGTTCTGGGTCCCTTTCTGGTCGGCACCACTGCGGCCCTAACCGGTAGCCCGCGGTTGTCGCTGCTGCCGATCTTGGGGCTCTTCCTGATCGGCGCGGCGCTGCTTACGCGGGTGGATGTGGCGGCGGGACGGGCGGCGGCGAGGCCTTGATAAGTATCGCGCTCCAGTATCTAGGTCATTCATAGTCGACCGTCACCCATATTTATGGGTAGGCGGGCCAGTAATCGTTAGAGTTCTGTAAAGAATTGCGAGAGCTTCTCACGCAAGCGACTGATTCAGCAAGCTGTCTTCTTTCCTTAGCCGTGCTAACAAAATGGGGTGGCAGAGCGTGTCGGCTCATCATGGCGAGACTTATGGTCAAGTCAGGTTGACAGGCTTTTTTTCGTGCAATACTATCAAGGGAAATTGCGTGGGGTGCGGCACGCACTCATCTGGCCGCACTAAACTGAAAGCTGAAGTTTCCGGGTTCTCAAAGCCGGCCAAGACCAGGCACTTGGGGCTGGGAGTTTTCGCAGGGTTTGGCGGGGACTGGGCAAACCCCTCCAGCATCCCCCCAGCGTAACCCCCCGACGCCTTGGCCCCCTGGAAAAGCCGGAAACTTCAGAGTGAAAATGGAGGCCCCAATGATGTCTGCAAGAATAACTTTCGCCATAGCGCTGTTCCTGTTTTGTTTTACGGCAACAGCGCCCAAACCGGTTGATGCGGCCCCGATCCGGGATTTCCCGGTGACCCTCGTTCAGCCTGATGGAGAAGTGATCAAGTGCTTCGTCAGCGGTGACGAGTATTTCAACTACTATCACGATGCCAAAGGCTACAAGATCATTCAAGACCCGGCGACGGGGTATTATACTTATGCCGTCGAGGTGAATGGTCGTTTTGCCCCCTCCCGATATCCTGTCAACAAAGTGTCTCCGGAGGCTTTAGGGCTCCCTCAATCTTTAAGGGCCCCAGCAGATATCGGTAACAAGCCAGCCAACCAGTTCCCCTTTGGCTCCCCCGTCAATTCCGACCTGATCGCCAACGCCCCCCGGACGGGGACGATAAACAATATCGTCGTTTTCATCCGGTTTAGCGGGGATGCCGCATACACTGATCCGATCAGTACCTATTCGACGATGTTCAATTCCACCACGACGGGTGGCAACTCGTTGCGGAACTATTATTCGGAGGTCAGTTACAATCAGTTGGCCATTGCGACGTCGTTCTATCCGACGCAAACCGGAGCGACGGTCGTTTCATACCAGGATGCGCAGCCTCGTGGGTACTATCAGCCTTATAGCGCGACCAATACCATAGGCTATGATCCGGCTGTCACCGATTCAATCAGCACCAATGGCCGTACCTACCGCGAGCACGTGCTCCTCAAGAACGCAGTCAACGCCATTAGCTCGCAAGTCCCTGCTTCGCTGACTGTCGATGGCGACGGCGATGGCAACGTTGATAATGTTTGTTTTGTCGTAAGCGGAAGCCCAGGGGCCTGGAGTTCGTTGCTGTGGCCCCACATGTGGTCGCTCTATAGTCAGGTCGCTTACATCAACAGCAAAAGGGTGTGGACTTACAACTTCCAATTGCGCGATTTCACGGTTTCAAGTTCCAATGGCGTTGGCGTCTTGGCCCATGAGATGTTTCACTCTCTCGGGGCTCCGGATCTATACCATTACAGCCAAGACGGTTTGAGCCCTGTCTGGAAATTGGGATTTGATGGAGTATAATTTGAGAGGCTGTCTAAGAACCATTTTGAGATAGAGGCTTACTTAACGGCTAATAAATACGGCGTTTGATTATTGCAGATCTGCCGAAGAAGCAAGCGTCCGGATGCAATATAAACCTGTGTTTCGCTTGAAGTCGGTTTGCGCT
>NZ_CAJAXH010000024.1 GCF_903946935.1 uncultured Thiodictyon sp. | reverse complement strand
CTAGCAGCCTGTCGGACTTAGCCACCGTCACCACCGCCTGAGGCCGTTGGATGGCTTTTTTTGGCAAAAAAAGAGGCGATTTTCGGCTAAAAACGCAGTTTTCCTCGGTTATCCCCTTACTGCGGACGTAATACGGCCATCCGTTTTAGGTTCCACGCCAGGCAGACCAACGTCCACTCGCCCTGGACGTTGTCCAGACCGCGGGTGAGAAATTGGCGGAAACCCATCACCGACTTGATGATCCCGAACACCGGCTCGACGGTCTGCTTGCGCAGCGCATAGGCCGCCCGGCCGGCGCCGGTCTTGAGTCGGTTGGTCATACGCTCGACCGGTGTGGCCGCGGGTGCCAGCTCCGGCGGCTCGCGAAAGCGCTCCGACCAATGGGGGTGGTGTTGGTCGCGTCTGACCGCAATCAGCGGCTCGATCCCGGCCGCGTCGCAGGCCGCCACGTTGTCTTTGCTGAAATAGCCGGCGTCCGCCGCGACCTGCTTGGCGCCGTTGAGTGGCGCGGGCAGCGCCTGGAGCTTCGCGAGCATCGGTACCACTTGTTGCTTGTCGTTGACCGCCTGCACGACCTGTGGGACCACCACCAGCATGCTCTCGGGGTCGACCATGGCTTGGGCGTTGTAGCACTGCTCGAAGCCACCGCCGGCGACCGGCATGATCCGCGATTCGTCGTCGGTCAGATTGATCTGGTCATCCACCCGCGGCCCCGGCGTCGGGGCCTTGGGGGCGGTGCCGCCAATCTTCTTGCCAGTGGCCGCGACGCGGGCGGCGCGCGCCACGAGCTTCGCCTCGTACTCGGCTTGTTCGCGCGCGAAGCGCTCGGCGGCCCGTGCCTCGATCGTGGTCTTGGCGGCGGCAATCGCCGCCAGACGTTCTTCGCGCCGCTCCAGCTCCGCCGGGATGCTCATGCCGTCCGGGACCTGGGTGCCGTCCGTGCGCTCGGCCAACGCCAGCAGTTCTTGGACCTCGGCCCGCAGGTGCGCCTCCAAGGCCTCGGCGTGCCCATAGGACAAGGCGCTGTGGCGGCTGGCGTTGGCGTGAATCTTGGTCCCGTCCAGGCAGACGCTGCCGAACCGACTGAACCGGTTCTCCCGCGCCACCTCCAGCACTTGCACGAAGGCCGTCTCAAATTCCTTGCGGAAGCGTCGCCGGAAGGTCGCCAGGGTGTCGTGGTCCGGGTGCAGGTTGCAGGCAATGAAGCGAAATGCCAACGAATCATAGGTGGCCCGCTCGATCTTGCGGCTGGAAAAACGCCCGGTGGCGTAGCCATAGATCAGCAACGCCAACAGCATGGCTGGGTGATAAGGCGTACTCCCGGTCCCGCGATACGCCTGCACCAGCGTGCTCAGATCCAAGCCGTCCACCACCTCGACCACGTAGCGTGCCAGGTGCCCCTTGGACAGCCAGTCCTGCACCGACAGCGGCAGCAGCAAGTCAGTCTCGCGGTCCATCGGATGGAAGCGGCGCATCGGCAGTCGTACTCCGGACATCGGGGTTGATCCGGACAGTGTACAGGAACGTCACCCGCGACGGAGCCCCGAAGTCCGACAGGCTGCTAGACCACCGGAGGTAAGCCCTACCTCGGCAAGGCGAAGATCTTGATCTGGATGTCGTCGCCGTTGACCCGGTATTCGGTGGTGACACCAAAACGGCCTGATGGAATGTCCAGGCTCCAACCCGAAGGCCAAAGTGGGTCGCTTGGGTCTTGGTAGGACCTCGACTAGCTGGCGCTTGCGCCGTCAACCCGCCGCGATTAATCTCTGATGCCATGGACGAAATCGCCACCCCCCACGACACCTTTTTCCGCGAGAGCTTCGGTCGCCGGGAGATCGCTGAGGATTTCCTGCGACACCATCTGCCGGCCGAGCTGCTCGCCGAGATCGAGCTCGGAACCCTGGAAATATCCAAGGACACCTACGTGTCGGCCGACCTGTGAGCGGCCTACTCCGATCTGGTCTATCGGGTACGCCATCGCGACGGACCCTTTACGATCTACGTCCTGTTCGAGCACAAGAGTAGCCCCGAACACTGGACCGCGCTGCAACTGCTGCGCTACCTCGTGGCCGAGGGCGATGCATACCGCAAGCAACACCCGAAGGCCCACTTGCTTCCGCCGGTCTATCCGCTGGTGATCTATCACGGCAAACGCCGCTGGCGCGCACCCCGGAACTTCCAAGACCTGATCGCCCCACTTCCGGCAGTCATGTCGTCCTTCGTGCCGCAGTTTACCTACGCGCTACATGACATCTCTGCCCGCACCAACGCGGAGATCAAAGGCGCGGTACTGACCCGCCTGGTCCAACTGGCGATGCGTTGGATTTTCAGCCAAGAGCCCGTCGAGCGGCTGAGTGACCTCTTGGCCCTGATCGAACAGGTCGAGGACCGCGCGACCGCGCTGGAGATCCTCGAATCTCTGCTGCGCTACTATGTCCAAGGCACCGGGCGCGTGGAAGAACGCGATGTCCGCGCCCTGCTGGAAAAGACCCCCACAGGAGACCCCATCATGCAAACCTTTATCGACCGCCACATCGAGCAAGGCAGACAGCAAGGCATCGAACAAGGTGTGACGCGCGGTCGACAGGATGGTGAGGCCGCTATTCTGCTACGCCTGATCGACCGGAAATTCGGTGCCCCGAACGAAGCGGCGCGCGCGCGCATTACGAGTGCGGACCCCGATACCCTGCTGCGCTGGTCTGACCGCATCCTCACCGCGGACAGTCTCGACGCGGTGCTACATTGATTGGTGCAGGCGACGTGATACCTCACCTCTGTCCTATTACTTCAGTCAAGCCGGGTTTCTCAGGATGCTGGATTGTATTCGAGCCCGGCCCCTTTTCCCGCGATCCCATTCGAGTTTCCGATGCCCGGTTCTCGCAGCAAGGGCATCAAGAACATACAAATCTTTTGCTTCGACATGATGCTGATGCGTTTGTGCGCCGAGCGCGGCACCGGGCCGGGATTTCTGGTACACGACAGCCATCTTTTCGACGGCGTAGATGGCCGTCAAATCGCCAGCGCCCTCAAGGTCGGAGCGCAGACAGCGAAAGAACTGGGTTTCCATTACTCGTGACAATGAACGAGGACGACGCGTTCAAGGAAAGCACTGAAGGATTCAACGTTCGCGACCATGCTCTTTCGGTCGTGCTCACTGACGCAAGCGAGGATGGTGGGCTTTTCGGATTACGATTCTAGGAAGGCGCCTGAACTGCTCCCTATCTCCGTCGGACCAGGCATCGTGCGACGCAGCGGATTTGCCCTTGGCCGGCTTTTTTCTTCTCCAAATGCGGGATTGCAAAACCTGACCCTGCACCCCCCTCTGTCTCCAGCAACACACCCGATCTGAAGAGGAAATCGTTGTCCGTCCCCGTTTTCGGTGGCGCCGCGGGCGCGTCGGGGACGGGCGGTACCGGCGGCGGGGTCGCCTGCTCCAGTTCACCGCTCAGTGCCTCCGGCTCCGCCTCATCGAAGAGGCCGAGTTGATTGGGGGCGATCTGCTCGCTACTGGGGGCGAAGCGTTTGCGCTTGAGCCGCGCGATAGAGTCAAGCAGCTGCTCGATCCGTTGCGCCTGGCGGCTCCGCTCCTACTCCAGCTTGTCGCGCCCACGATTGCAGAAGACGAAGACCTGCGCAGTGCAGGGGTCCTGCTGCAACACGTCGACGACCAACGCCGCCAGCCCGTCGATGGACTTGCGCATGTCCGTGGCCCCCAGCGCCAGGTAGACCCGCGTATCCTCCCCCAAGGCGATCATGCCCGCGCCGCCAGCGTTGCCAGCACCCGCGTCAGGGTCGCCCCGTCGAAGGCGCACGCCACCTCAATGCGCACCCCGTCATGGGTCAGCAACGCGATCCCACTGGCAGCGCCGCCGCCCGGCGCCGACCGCTCCTCCAGCACCCGCACCGGGACCACGTGCAGCCCGGGTGTCGGCGCCGCGCCGACGCCCGTGGCGTCCTCCCGCAGTCGCTGGCGCCACTGATAGAAGGTCGTCTGTGCCACCCCATGCTGCGCGCAAAATGCCCGTGGGCTCAAGCCGCTCGCCTCGTCGGCGCCAACCAGTTCCCGCCACTGCGCCGCGCTGCGTCGTTGAGCCTTCCCCTGCTTTGCGATACGGCACCCCCAACCTGGTTGAACCAGGCGCGATCTTCGCTGGTTCGACCGGGGCGGCGAAAGATGCAATTCGCCGGATGCTTACTTTTCAACGTTCGTCGCCTGTTTCATGGACCCGGGGCGCTCGCGCGGCCCTGGTCGGTGATGCCCCATCCTCACACAAATCCTCCCAGCGGAGGCGACTTCTATCCTGACGTCTGGGGTTTCTTTACGGTCAACTTGGCCGATCGATCCAGCAGCCTTCTAGCGGACTTCTCGCGTACAATTCCGAAAACTGAAGAGATTGGCAAGAGCCGCCAAAGCAAGGGAGAGCGTGGGATTTGGCAACGGCGTTTTTGGGAGCATGTGATTCGGGGCGAGGTCGATCTCCAGCGCCATGTCGACTACACCCATTACAACCCGGTGAAGCATTGCTATGTGCAACACGCCGTCGATTGGCCATTCTCTTCATTTCAGCGCTGATGTTGGGGTTCCTTCGTCACCCCAACCTACAACGACTTTGACCTGGAGTGACCGATGGGGATCTTTACCCGCTTTCTGCTGATCGACTGCCCGAAAGAAATTCACTGCGGGCCCGACGGCACGCAGCCCGCATTTGACATCCAGTTCACCGCGGACGGCGAGATTCCGTTTCCCCAGGTGATTTTGCATGCGCACGGAACACAAATACTGCTCAATGGCGATGCCATTCGCTCCAGCCGAAAAGGCGACTATGTCGCCGCCGTGCCGGCGGGAACGCTCGCCGGCGAGCGCATCAGCATCCAGATCGAGGGCTGTCGCCAGGCCAACCTCGCTCATGCGAAGGGTGAAGACTGGATCAAGGAACACCGGGAGTTGCGCCTGATCCATCCGCCAAGACCCAGGGCGGAAATTCGTGCGGCGGTATCCGGCGGGACCGAGGTAAGGCTCTACTTCGGCATCCACAAGCACATGCACCAGCCTTATTACAACACCACCGACCGCAACTACTGGGATGGTGAGAAAGACGGCATCTTCGGTTCGCGCGGCGGAAATTATACGGATTTCATTCCCACCGCGGTGCGGCAATACCTGGATGGCGCGCTGCCCCATGCCGGGCTGTCGACGAGTTGGAGCGGCTCACTGATCGAACAACTCGATCGCTGCGGGGCCGAGGGGCTCTGCGGCGGCCGTTTCGCCGGCTGGAACAAGGCACTGCGCCAACTGGCCGGGGCCAAGACGGAGCTCGGCAACCCGCGTATCGCCTTTTCGACCTTCGGCTTCTTTCACCCGCTGATGCCGCTGATCCCCGCGCAGGACATCGTGCGCCAGATCGCCTGGCACCGCGACCTGATCAAACGGACCTTCGGCATCGAGGCGTCGCGGGTGTTGTTTCCGCCGGAAACCGCCTTCCATGTACGCATGATCCCGGCCCTGGTCGAGGCCGGCGTGACGGCCGTGATCTATGACTCGATCCACCGCTTCCGCGCCTGTCGCGATTACCCTTATGCCGGCATCAATGAGGGCATGTTGCCACCGAATGCCGCCGAGCAGGTCAACCCGTCAGTGGATGACTGGTTGCAGTTGACCAATATCTGGGCCGGATCGAAGATTTCGCCGCGCCTGCTGCGGCCCGAATATGTGGGCTACGAGGACCCGGAGGGCAAGCTCCACAAGATCATCGCCGTCCCGGCCGAGCGCTATATCGGCAACGAGGACGCACGCGGCGGCTTCGGTGCATTGCAATATCCCGATGTGCTGGGTCAGGTCTATGATCGGATCGTCAGCACCGGCAGCTTCGATCCGGCGCACCCGCCGTTCTTCGTACTGCATTCGGATGGCGACAACCATGGTGGCGGGGCCGACAGCTATTACGGCCACAACACCGCACGGCTGGTCGAATGGCTCCAGCAGGACTGCCGCTGTGAGCTGACCACGGTCGAGGATTATCTGCAACGCTTCCCGCCCGACCCGACCCAGGTGAGTCATGTCGAGCCGGGCTCCTGGGCGGGGGCCGACAACGGCGATCCGCAATTCATGAAGTGGTTCAGCCGTTATGATCAGCCTTACTCGCCTGACTTGAATTCGTGGGCGGTACTCACCGCCTTGCAGAATGCCGTGCATACGCTGGAGGCGAGCGCGCCCGATCATCCGGATCTGGCCGCCGCCATCCGCCTGCTGTTGACCGCCGAAACCAGTTGCTACTGGTATTGGACCGGCCAACAGGTCTGGGACCAGCAGGTGACCAACGCCGCCAATCTGGGGCTTGGCCTGCTCAAACCGGCGCTCGATGCCCTGGTGGCGGCCGGCCACGACCGCCACGGACCAACGATCTTTCCGCCCTGGGTGACACCGGAGAATCCGGGCGGCCAGCGCTGGGGACAGGGGTGCCTGCGCGATGCGCCGCGCCAAGGCGTCACCCACACCTTCGTCGCCGATGTCTGCGGGCTGTCGCGGGTCGAACTGGTGTTGCGCACCGCCACCGGGGAACGGCGCTTGACCATGCACAACCATGGCCCCTATCCAAGCCAGACCGGGGCCGCAATGACGGCGGACTATTTCACCGCCGAGCTGCCGGTCGGTGCCGGCGATGTGCGCTATTACATCGAGGCGCAAGACCGGCGCGGCAATCTGTCCAGGGGTGCCCTGGAACGTATTTTTCTGGCCTGAGGAGTCACCAACCATGCAACGATCCGCCCTTGCCGTCGCACTCCTGTGCGCCGCGCTACTCCCCGGCTGCGCCACCCTGACCCAGCCTTGGGAGGCACCGGAGGTGAGCCTTATCGGTCTGCGGCTCAAAGAGATGACCCTGGCACGCCAGGTCTTTGTGGCCACGCTGGCGGTCCATAACCCCAACGACCGGACCCTGCCGATCAAGGCTATGACCTACAAGCTGAAACTGGAAGGGCAGGAGTTGGCGCAGGGCGCGAGCACCCTGGACCGTCAGATCCCCGCCTTGGGCGATGCGTCGGTCGACGTGGAGGTGATTGGCAGCCTGCTTGGCGTGACCCAGATGCTCCCCGCCCTGGCCACCAGGCAGACCCCCCTGGACTGGACCCTGACGGGGACGGCGACCATCGCCGATGGGCTACTCACCCTACCCTATCGCTATTCAGGTCAGGTGGACCCCCAGGAGGTCCTGTCGCGCGCCGGTGCGCTGACGACGCCGACGACGCGTCAGGCCGCACCGCGACGATAGCCCGTCGCGTGGCGTTGGAACCGGTACTCAAGTCAGAGATCCGCGAACTGGAGTACCGCCTGACCATCAAGCTCGGGGCCATGATGATAGCGGCGGTGGCCGCCGTGGCAACACTGGTCATGCTGCTCTGAACTCACCGCACCGCGATGGCCGCGCAGCCGGGTCGATGGGCTGGGTGATGAGCAGTTGCGCCCTTCCATACATGGACACCGGCCCTAGCCCGGATCGCTCACCGTGGGGTTGAAAAAGGGCCGCCGACTCTGGCATAACGCTAGTGCGAACAACATGTTATTTGCCGGTGAGAGGGCGGCCCTTCGATGACAGAGTGTAACCCCGAACAGCAGGAATTTCACGCGCTCGGCAAGCGCCCGGTGGTGGCGGCGTTCGATGGGGGCATGATCAGCTCCGACGGCGGGGGGTTGCTGCTGCGCGAAACCGAGGTGCGCACCGGTATCCTCGCCCGGCTCGCCGAGCAGTTCACCGACTATCGTGATCCGGGCGCCATCGAACACACCGTGCTGGACTTGGTTGCGCAGCGCGTGTATGCGCTGGCGTTGGGTTACGAAGACCTCAACGACCATGATCGGGCAAACCGCCAGTCGTCGGGGAGATGCGCAAGACCCGAGCCGCCTCCCCTCCCCGGCCTGCACCAGATGACTGGGACACGACCCCCGGTGGTCAATCCCGCGATTGAATCATCAGCAACAGAAAGCTATAGTTTCGCAGTTGGCAAGATTTTGTTTCCACGTTCTCATGCCCATTAACATGGAGCACAAGTGTGATGCGTTCGTTCATGCGTTGGTGGGGTGGGGTGGGGCGCCGGTCGGGGACTGATCCGGTTCGGTCGGTTTGGTGTTGGATGCATGGGTTCGCACTCGCCCTGGTGCTGGCGCCGCCCGGGGCCGGTGCCGGGGGATTGGGCGTGGGTTGGGGTTACAACGAGCATGGCCAGTTGGGCAAGGGCAACATCACCGGTTCAGCCGTCCCGGTGGCAGTGGATGTGAGCGGGGTGCTGAACGGCAAGACCATCGCCCAGGTCAGCGCGGGGGGCGTTCACACCTGCGCCTTGGCCACCGACGGCACCGCCGCCTGCTGGGGTTGGAACTTCGATGGCGAGTTGGGCAACGGCACCTACACCGATTCATGGGTCCCAGTGGCGGTGGATGTGAGCGGGGTGCTCAATGGCAAGACCCTCGCCCAGGTCAGCGCCGGGCCCTATCACACCTGCGCCTTGGCCACCGACGGCACCGCCGCCTGCTGGGGTGACAACGGGTCTGGCCAGTTGGGCAACGGCACCAACATCCATTCATCGGTCCCGGTGGCAGTGGACACCAGCGGGGTGTTGAACGGCAAGACCCTCGCCCAGGTCAGCGCGGGTGGCGGTCACACCTGCGCCTTGGCCACCGACGGCACCGCCGCTTGCTGGGGTGCAAGCGCCTATGGCCAGTTGGGAAACGGCGCCAACACGGATTCATGGGTCCCGGTGGCGGTGGATACGAGCGGGGCGCTGAATGGCAAGACACTCGCCCAGGTCAGCGCGGGGGGCAATCAGACCTGCGCCTTGGCCACCGACGGCACCGCCGCCTGCTGGGGTTACAATTGGTATGGCCAGTTGGGCAACGGCACCAACACGGATTCATGGGTCCCGGTGGCGGTGAATGTGAGCGGGGTGCTCAACGGCAAGACCATCGCCCAGATCGGCGCGGGGGACTATCACACCTGCGCCTTGGCCAGCGACGGTATCGCCGCCTGCTGGGGCCACAACCTCTATGGCCAGTTGGGCAACGGCACCAACACGGCTGCATGGGTCCCGGTGGCGGTGGATATGAGCGGGGTGCTCAATGGCAAGACCCTCGCCGAGGTCAGCGCGAGGGGCTTTCACACCTGTGCCTTGGCCTCCGACGGCACCGCCGCCTGCTGGGGTGACAACGGGTCTGGCGCGTTGGGCAACGGCGCCACCACCAATTCAACCGTCCCGGTGGCGGTGGATCGGAGCGGAGTGCTCAATGGCAAGACCCTCGCCCAGGTCAGTGCCGGGCCCTATCATACCTGCACCTTGGCCACCGACGACACCGCCGTCTGCTGGGGTAGCAACTGGTATGGCCAGTTGGGCAATGGCGCCAACACAGCTTCATCGGTCCCGATGGCGGTGGATCGGAGCGGGGTGCTGAACGGCAAGATCCTCGCCCAGGTCAGCGCGGGGTACTATCACACCTGCGCCTTGGCCACCGACGGCACCCCCGCCTGCTGGGGTTGGAACTGGTCTGGTCAGTTGGGCGACGGCACCTCCACCGATTCAGCCGTCCCGGTGGCAGTGGATCGGAGCGGGGTGCTGAACGGCAAGACCCTCGCCCAGGTCTGCGCCGGGGCCTCTCATACCTGCACCTTGGCCAGCGACGGCACCGCCGCCTGCTGGGGTGACAACGGGTCTGGCGCGTTGGGCAACGGCGCCACCACCAATTCAACCGTCCCGGTGGCGGTGGATCGGAGCG
>NZ_CAJAXH010000023.1 GCF_903946935.1 uncultured Thiodictyon sp. | reverse complement strand
CTAGCCCGGGCCTTTAGCGTCGTGCCGGCACGGCTGCTGAGGGTGCCGGCCACCGCTGCCGAGGCGGGGTAGGGCATGGACACGCAACGGCCAACCGATGCCGCAATGGTGACAGGAAAAGTCTCCATCACGCTGACGCAGCGGGTGGCGCAACTGGAGCAGCGCGCACGCGAGCGGGCCGGGCGCAACGGTGCGCCCGCCACCGAGGCGCGCGCACAGCCACCCCAGGAAGTGCTCCAAGGTACCCTGGAACGGTTAGCACGCGACGAACAACCGCGTGCTGATCGAACATGCAATGATGTCATTCCCAATGAGAAAACCGCTGCCGCACACGCGCAGTCAGAGACGCCTGCCAAGCGACATCTCAATGGTCATTCAAACCAAGCATGCGTCGCGGCCGCGGCTGAGGCGCTGGAGAGCGTCGCACGTCAGCGGGGGCTGGAACTGACGTCGCTGTGCGCAACGTCAGAATATCCAACCACGCTTACGAGGATCCCGCTGTTTCCTCCAGTGACGCGCGAAACGGCAATCGAGATGTTCAAACGCGGATGGGTAAAGTTACAGTCGTCATGGGACGGCGGTGGCGTCTATCGTTCTGGACCAGCGCTGAATATCTACGATGAAGACACGCTGCTGGGACTCATGGTCTTACGCTCGCGGCGGCTGGTGGGACCGGCCGATCATATGCCAACCGCCGTGCGGCGCTTGGATAAGGAAGATACCACCCCGACGGATGAACGCGTACAAGTGGACAGCGTGGTATTCACCATCTCACAGTTGGAAACAGCCATTCATGGCTACACGCCGCCAAAAGGGTGGGGCGGCCGCGAGCTGGCGCGGCGGCGTGACAGTATCGAGGACCTCTATGGGCTGCAGTTGCGCTTCGACAAGGTGCGGGGCGGGGCAAGGTACCAAAGAGTAACAATCTCGCTGTTTGATATTCCGCAATTCACGAAAGAGAAAGATGCCTGCTATTACGTCCAGTTCCATCCTCTGGTGTCGCGGTGGCTGGAGAACTATCATACGTTTATCAGTTTTTCGCTGCGCAGAAAGCTCTCTGATCTCGGGAAAGCGCTACATCGCTTTCTGGCAAGCCAGCGCAGTCACTGCGTATATCGTATCGGTGTGATCGAATTGTATGAAGCCATTGGGGCGCAAGATCGCGTGTGGAAGCTCAATCAAAATGCACGCAAGCAGTTGATGATTATGCAACAAGAAGGGTTCATAACCGCGTTTCTGATCGACGGCACCGGCCGTTCCAAGCCGTTCGTTCTGCATGTCGTGTTTCCCCGACAGACCTGATCGCTGCCGTCAACGCGCACCCGAATCACGTCGGGCGCCGAGTGAATGTGCCGATACCCAAACGCGCTCACATAGGGGCGCTCCGGCACCAAAGTACCCAGCAAGATAGCCCCAGCCAGCGCGGGTCAAGACGCGCGAGTCTTCGTGGGCGTCAGTGAAAACCGACATCAAGTCCAGTATCCCCAGTATCCCCAGTAACAGCAGAACGCTGGTACGCGCCGGCGATCCCTGCTGTCGTGCGCCAAGCACCGGGTTTTGAGGGTGCGAAGCGCGCGAAAGTTATCCACACTTATCCACAGGACCACCGTGTCGTGAGGGTGCGAGCACCGGGTTCTGAGGGTACGAGCCCCCGTGTTTTCAGGGTGCGGGCACCGTGTTTCGAGGGTGTGAGCACCGTGTTCTGAGGGTGCGAAGGTCGGTCTTCTGTTGACGTAGATATATGTTTATAAAAGCAAAAAGTGGCACCCTGTTGGCTCTTAGTACTTCTTAGTACTTTTTTAGTACTTAAGAATTAGTACCGCGGCAGTGGCCGCGCCAAACTGATTTTTTCAAAATTTAAGAGGGGAGACACGACCACGAAGGATTCGCCACCTGGCCCCCGTACCACCAGGGTACCCGGTCGTGTAAGCGACGCAGGCGTTCCCCATGACTGCCGTCGCTGGAGTCTGTCGACCTGGACCCGTCGCACCCGAGGTTCCCCGACGTCACCTCGGTGACCTCGCCATCCTCCAGCACGCGGCCGTCCATGCCGAGCACAACGGCGCCTTGGACGATCGGCTACCCTGGGGCGATTCTCGCCGCCGATGCCTCGATTCCAAGAATGCGACGCGTGACCCGGTGTGAGGATGCCCCGGCAGCCCCGCCTAGCCGAGCTCCTGGCTCCGTAGGCTGCGCCGCGAAAGGGGGGGCGCTAGTGCCCTACAGACCGGCCCCTGCCGCACCCGTGGGGCGGCCTAGAGACTGTCCCCGCTACGCCCTCGCGCTCGACTGCGACTATCGCCCGTGGCGAGCGCGCTGCCCGGGCGTGCCGGCGCCCGTGCTAACCTCACGCCTCGTCTCCCTTTTCGAGCACCAGGACCATGAGCACCGTGCCCACGCGCTGGATCATGCACCTGGACATGGACGCCTTCTATGCCGCGGTGGAGCAGCGCGACAACCCAGCCCTGAGGGGGTTGCCGGTGGTGGTCGGCGCCCAGCCCGGAGGTCGCGGGGTGGTGGCCACCTGCTCCTACGAGGCGCGGCGCTTCGGCATCCACTCGGCCATGCCCATCAACGAGGCCCACCGCCGCTGCCCGGACGCGGTCTATCTGCGCCCGCGCATGGCACATTACCTAGAGATCGCCCGCGAGATTCGCGTGGTCATGGCCACCTGTACCCCAGTGGTGGAACCGATCTCCATCGACGAGGCCTTTCTCGACGTCAGCGGTCTCGGGCACCTGGTCGGTCCACCGGAAGTTATCGGCCAGCGGATCAAGGCGGCCATCCGCACCGCGGTCGACCTGACCGCCTCGGTCGGTATCGCCCCGAACCGGCTGGTCGCCAAGATCGCCTCGGACTTCGGCAAGCCGGACGGGCTGGTCGTGGTACCCCCCGAACAGGTCCTGGATTTTCTGGGCGGGCAGCCGGTCGGCATTCTGCGTGGGGTCGGCAGCCGGACCCTGCCAATCCTCAAGCGGTTGGGGCTGAACACCGTCGCGGACCTGCGCGGGTTGTCGCTCACGCAGTTGCAGGCCCAGTTGGGCCCCCGCGCTGCCACCGGCCTTTACCAACAGGCGCGGGGCATCGCCTCCGACCGGGTCGGCGAATGCACCGCCCGCCAGTCACTCTCCAAGGAGACCACCTTCGGCGTCGATGTGACCGATCCCGGCGTGCTGCGCGACACCCTGCGTGAACTGGCGG
>NZ_CAJAXH010000022.1 GCF_903946935.1 uncultured Thiodictyon sp. | reverse complement strand
TCGAGTTTCATGTGCGCGTCAGGCTGAACGGTGGGGTCCCCGCGACGCCACCAACTGTTGGGGTGCTATCCTCCAACACAATGCCCCCACGCCACCGCGTTCCGGAAGGGGGGGGTCTGAACGATTACCCGCCGTCTCAAGTTGCCGATAAGCTAAAGTGCGCGATGCGCCGATGCGCCGATGCGTCAGGTTGAGGTATACCCCAGCCGGGCGTCGGGTGCACGGCCGAAAGTGCGTCAGGTTAGGGTCGATTTCTCCTCTAGCTGAAGTTTCCCGCTTTTCACTAGGCCACGAGCGCCATGACCGCGGCGAGTAGCGGATTTTGCGGGGGTTTGCCCGGATCCGCGCAATCGATACCGAAACCCTCGCCGCCGAGGTCCTGGGCCAGCCGCCGCCGAAGGTCCGCGAAGGCGTATTCGGTCCGTTTGGTGGTGGCATAGCGACGGGGCGGTGCCTTCGCCAACTGCTCGCCATAGATCCAGGTGATCGCG
Organism: uncultured Thiodictyon sp.; assembly: GCF_903946935.1. Classification (GTDB taxonomy): domain Bacteria; phylum Pseudomonadota; class Gammaproteobacteria; order Chromatiales; family Chromatiaceae; genus Thiodictyon. The sequence continues at coordinate 2,358 of NZ_CAJAXH010000022.1, read as the reverse complement.
GTCGCGGCCATGCAGAAGTTCAAGTGATTGGTCACTGCCTCGGGAGTGCGGGTTTGGGTCTCGGCGCTGCCGATCTCCTGCTTGATTTCCCGAAAGCCGGCTTCGATTTTCCAGCGCGCCCCATAGTATTCGACGATCTGCGCCAACGACAAGGTTAAATCGGTCGTGACCAAAGCCACCCACTGGGTGCGACGAAAGACCCACACCACGCGCACCGGACAGCGCAGGGTCTTGAGCATGACCTGCCGCTCGACGGCCACCACCTCGCGCATCCGGCCATACAGGTGGAGGGTGTAGCGCTGGGCCTGCGCCTCAAGCGTGGTCGCCAGTTGAGCGGCCGTGCCGGCGCGTACCCCGTACTTGCGTGGTCGCCCCGGCCGTCCTGGCGTCGGGGTTGGCAACTCGTACAGGGCGGCATTGCTGCGCAGGCGCGAGAGTAAGTGCGCACGCGCCCCGAACTGAGCCCGTAGTGGTTTGAGCAACCCATTGTTACCGAACCAACTGTCGCAAACCACCAGCACTGGGACCGCGGTAAAGACGGCACCCAGACGTACGATCAGCGTGACCACTTGGTCAAACTTGGTCTGAAACACCTGCGGCTCGCCGCGCACCCGCACGCAGCGTGTGTGCAAGGTCAGGTAGCGAAAATAGAAGGCGAAGGCCAGCGGCAGACAGCACCAGCGCCCGTGGATGATTTTGAGCAAACCGACCGTGACAATCGTCTGCGCCCAGGGATATTGGCTCTGGTTGGTCTTGGCGGCGTGGTCGAACGTGTCCTGGCAGGCAAAGACCTTGCGCCCGGTCTTGGGATTGATCGAGTCGTCGACGGCCAGCAGCAGGCGCCCGTCGGTGAGTGGGTCGGGGATCGCCCGCCAGAGGATCTCCCAGACCGGCCCCCAGGCCAGTTTCACCGACGCCATGAAGGTGTAGTAGCGCGACTGCGCGATCGCCACGCCAAACAGGGTCGCGATCGTGCGCCGCAGACTGGAGGTCCGCGACGCCGTGATGGGCACCAGGATCGCTTGCAGCGTCAGCATGAACCAGCGCCAGCGCTCCTGCCCATGGTCGGTGGCCGGAAAGAGGGATTGGAATTGGGTCGCGAGAGCGGGTAAGATCGGCATCGAATGCGGGCTCGTTTGGTTTTCTAATCAACGGTTTAGTCACTTCTGATTATACTCCGAACCGAGTCCGCATTCACCTTAAGTCGCTGTATTTAAATCGCAATTACCTGCAGTGGCACACGCGCTCCGGGGCTGCGTAGATTGGCGGTTCCTTATATTAGAATCCACTAATATCAAATCACTTTTGGTGTACGATTGATTGCCGCGAATCGACCTCAGTCACCGTTCGCCGTTCCGACCATCCGGCCGGCGCGCTAATGTGCGGCCCACGCTCTCAAGGGCAGGAGCCGGGAATAGCATAGGCGGAATGATGACCAAGGCGGTCTATTAAAAGTAGGAAACTTCAGTCCTCTAGCTAACAGCTCCGACACGACCTCTCCGACCTCAATCTGACTGTCACTTTCAGAAGTCGCCTGCACTACCTACGTTCGGGGAACGGTTTTACGAAGTTTACCCCCTCGCAAGCAACTTCACACCATCTGCCCGCAACTCGCCCACGGTAGATGCGTGCCGGTACAGCGTCTGTCGGGTCATGCCCAACTCGCGGCACAGATCGCCCACCTTGGTTTCGGGCTGCCCCATCGCCGCCATGGCGAGGCGCAGCTTCGCCGCGGTCATCTTGAACGGCTGTCCACCCTTCCGGCCACGCGCCCGCGCCGACGCCAGACCGGCCACCGTGCGCTCCGAGATAAGTTCCCTTTCAAATTCAGAGAGGGCGGCGAAAATCCGGAACACCAGCTTGCCGGCCGGCGTGGCGGTGTCGATCGCCGCGCCCTGACCGGTCAGCACCTTCAGACCCACGCCGCGGGCGGTCAGGTCATGCACGGTGTTGATCAGGAGCGGCCCTTGGCTATGGCGGTTGCCCATGGAGCGCGCTGCGCCGCTCACCCCAAGTCATGCACGAAGACCCGCTCCCCCGCGCGGTCGAGTGCGAGCGCGTGTTCGACCACCCGCCGGTGGTGGGTGAAGACGATCACCTGGGTCCTGGCGGAGAAGTCGGCCAGGGCCTCCAGCGTGGCGCGCGCGCGTTCGTCGTCGAACTGGATGAGGATGTCGTCGACGATGAAGGGCAGGGGCGCCGCGCCGTCAAGATAGTTGTAGCGACCCACAAACATCCGCGCCCAGACCCACAAACATCGCGATTTCCAGCCCAGATTAAGTGCAAATAACGGGGGTCCCGGACCCAGATTATTTGCAAATGAGCCCACATTAACTGCCAACAGCCCACCAACATCCG